>JACKFF010000001.1:900000-1133440 GCA_020632595.1 Nitrospiraceae bacterium
CCAGATCGGCACGGTGACCGCGGAGAATCTGGATCGCACGCCACAACGACTTCGGGAGCAGCATGAGGGAACGCGCCATGCCAACCAGCCCTCGGCCGACAAATCCTTCAACTGTGATCGGTTCAAACCCAAAGCCTTCCTTCCCCAGAATTTCTCCCTCTAACGACTTTCCCGTCCCGACAAACACAATGCTCCCTTCAGGATCATGCTGTTGAAATTCTTTGGCATATGCGATAGCCGGAAACATATGACCTCCCGTCCCACCCGCAGCAATGATGACCCGCATTACACCATTCTCTCCACTTAAGGCCCGGCTCGTCCCTGTCGAGCCACACTCAGCAAAATTCCGAGAGCTAACATGGTGACCAGCAGGGATGACCCTCCGTAACTGACCAGGGGAAGCGTTAAGCCTTTTGTGGGCAACAGCCCGCTCACGACGCCTGCATTGATCAGGGCCTGAATACCCAGGAGCATGGTAATTCCCAAAGCGAGATATCGCCCGAACAAATCAGGTGCTAAGGCCGCAACTCGGAATCCTTTACACACCAAAATGGCAAACAGGGCCAACAACCCGCAGGTTCCCATGAGTCCCAGTTCTTCTCCCACCAAGGCCAACACGAAATCGGTATGCCCTTCCGGAAGAAACATGAGCTTTTGCTTGCCCTGCCCAAGACCCACACCAAATAATCCGCCATTTTCCAAGGCCAGGATGGACTGGACAAGTTGATAGCCTGCCCCTTGTCGGTCCGCGAACGGATTCATAAATGTCGTCATCCGTTCCCATCGTTCAGGACTCATCCAGATGAGAGCACCCACACCCAAAATCATCGGTCCACCTAAATAGGCCAAATGCCGCACTCTCGCTCCGGCCAGATACATCATGCTGACGAACACCAGACTAATCACGACGGTACTTCCTAAATCCGGCTCCACGACAATGAGCCCACATATGATGCCCACCATCGCCACCGGGGGAAGAAACCCCCGTTGCCAATCCGTGACGCGCCGTTGCGGATTGGATAGAAACGCCGCGAGGTACAGCACAACAGCCAGCTTGGCCATTTCCGTGGGTTGAATGGAAAAAAATCCAAGTGCGAGCCAGCGTCGAGCACCATTGATTTGAGGGCCCACAGCCAGGACCAGCAGTAATCCAACGATACATCCTCCGACAACCATGGGAATCCATCGCTTCCACTGGCGATAGTCAATGAAGGACCCGACCAACAGGACGCCAAATCCCAACAGCATCCACACGATTTGTCGTTGGAGGTAATAAGTGGCATTGGTAAATTTATTTTCTGCCATGACCCCACTGGCACTAAACACCATGACCAACCCCCCAAGAGAGAGTGCCAGAGTGATTCCCACGATCAGAGGATCGATCCGCCGGGAACCGATGCCCAGATTCCCAGGGAACAGATCCGCCCACGCGCGGGACTCCACATGGGAGTTTTTACGCCGAAAGATCACTGGAATACCCATTTATTGAAGTTCTCCAACCACACGCTTAAATTCAAGTCCGCGATGATGATAATTCCGAAACATATCGAAACTGGCGCACGCCGGGGAAAACAACACCACATCCCCACTGGACGCGAATGTCACAGCCTGGGACACCGCATCCGTCAAGCTGGTCGCGAGGGTCATCGGCTTGATCTGATCCAGGGCCTGGAGAATTTTCTGAGTCGCCTCTCCGATCAACACGACACCCTTGACCTGTCGTTTAATACTGTCAGCCAACTGCGAAAAATCACCGCCTTTGTCTTTTCCACCAAGAATCAAGACCAAGGGCTCATGAAAGCTCTGTAAGGCTTTGAGGGTGGCATCCACATTCGTGCCTTTCGAATCATTGATAAATGTGATGCCCCTCCACTCCCGAACCACCTCTAAGGCATGCTCAAAGGTCGGCGTGGCCTGAAGAGCACGAACCATATCCTCTGCTGAACAACCACAGAGCAGTCCGACACACAATGCCGCCATCGCATTTGCCACATTATGGTCTCCCCGCATCGGGAGGGCGTCACGTGACGCGATAAAAAAATCCTTCCCATGCATCCGTGCTCTCATCTCGCCTGCTTCGAGATACACCCCCTGCTTCACTTTTTTGGTGAGACTGAATTCACAGATTTCTGCCCGTGCCGATGAGGCCATGGCTCTCACCACAGGATCGTCCACATTGATCAGCGCCCAATCCTGAACCGTCTGATTTTCAAAGATACGCTGCTTCGCAGCCCGATAGTCTTCTTGAGTGGGATGCCGATCCAAATGATCCGGCGTCACATTTAACAATGCGGCAATCCAGGGCTTAAACAGGTGGATCGTTTCTAATTGGAAGCTTGAGACTTCTGCGACAATATATTCATAGTCGGGTCTGGGAGACGGGTCCGTTTGCTTACGCACCGCCTCACATAATGGGATACCCAGATTGCCACCCACAAACGCCCGCTTCCCACATTGTTGCAGGATCGATCCAATGAGGCGTACCGTGGTACTTTTCCCGTTGGTTCCAGTCACCGCAATGATGGGAGCTCGAAGAAACCATCCGGCTAACTCAATTTCTCCAATAACCGGAATACCCCGTTGGACAATCTCCTGAAGAAGATGATGGTCCTTCGGGACTCCTGGACTGACGACCAGGAGGTCGAGATCCCTCAACCCGTCGGCAACGTCATTTCCTCCGAACACCCGAACACCTCGAAGACGATATGCTGTGGACGCGGACTCAACATCCTGACTTGCGTGTTCTTCGACAATCGTCACCACCGCACCAAGGTCCAGAAGAAGGTCAGCAGCCGCCCTTCCGCTTCGTCCGAGCCCAAACACCGTGACACGCTTGTTTGGCCAACTCGTCATGGGAAACACGGGAGTGACGTTCACGGCTTCCATGGCTCCACAGGGTTCCACAAAGATCCTCTGCTTAGCGTAATTTCAACGTGCTAATACTCAAGAGGCCCAAAATGATCGCAATAATCCATAAACGCACCACCACTTTGGGCTCTTCCCAGCCCTTCAGTTCGAAATGATGGTGCAATGGCGCCATAAGGAAAATTCGCTTGCCCCTGGACTTAAACGATGCCACTTGAAAAATCACGGACACCGCTTCCATCACAAAAACTCCGCCAACCAGGATCAATAACAATTCATGCTTGCATACCACTGCGACCGTCCCTAAGGCCGCACCCAGGGGTAAGGATCCCACATCGCCCATGAAGACCGACGCGGGATAGGTGTTAAACCAGAGAAAACCCAATCCCGCCCCAACAATGGAGGCCGTCAGGATGGCCAATTCTCCGGCTCCTTCGATATGAGGGACGAGCAGGTACTCTGAGACCAATTTATTTCCGACCGCCCAGGCCACCACCGAATAGGCCATCGCTGAAATAATGACCGGTCCGACGGCCAACCCATCCAACCCGTCAGTGAGATTCACCGCATTTGAACATCCCACAATGACCAGGACGGCAAAGGGGATGTAGAAGACTCCTAGATCGGGAGTAAAGTTTTTGAAGAACGGCACACTAAGTTCCGTGGAATAGCCGGGTGAAAGATAAAAAAATAGCCCAATGCCCAACGCCACCCCTAACTGTCCAACGATTTTTTGCGTAGCCGTCAATCCCTTGGATTGGCCACGTAAAATTTTAATGTAATCATCCACAAAGCCGATCATCCCGAAACCCACAAGCGATAAAAGGACCAACCAGACATAGAAATTGGAGATATCCGCCCACAACACGGTTGAGAGCAATACCGAAAAGATGATGAGCAATCCTCCCATCGTAGGGGTACCGGATTTTCCCAGATGCGATTGCGGGCCATCCGTTCGTATTTTTTGCCCGAGTTTCAATGTCTGCAATTTTTTGATCATGGGAGGGGCCAAGAAAAACACAATCAGAAATGCGGTCACCGCCGCATAAATAATGCGGAAACTGAGATACCGGAAGACATTGAAGATAGCAAATTCGGTATGAAGGGGATAAAGCCAGAGATACAGCATTAGGAGGTACTTTCTTCGGGCAGAGGACAAGAAGCCTCGCCCTGATAGTGTTGCTCATTCATCATCAGGAGTAGACGTTTTCTCTCAAGGACTCCTTTGGGCCCAAGTATCCAGCCCAATTCATGCAGCCTAGGACCCGGGGCGGACGGCGTCGAGCACTCGCTCCATTTTTGCTCCACGGGAAGCCTTAATGAGCACCGCATCCCCACGCTTCACCATTGTTTTCAGCAAGGCCCCGGCTTCCATGGCATCTCTCACCACGGACACCTGTGTGGGTCCGTGTACTTGTCGGGCACCGTCGGCCATGTTGGGCCCAAACGCACCACAGGCAATTAAATGGGTGACATGGTGCTTGGCAGCATCGCGTCCTATTTCCTGATGAAACTGGGCCTCCTTAGGCCCCAACTCAAGCATGTCACCCAATACGGCGATCGTCCGTCTGGCAGCATTCAGTCCAACAAGCGATTCCAACGCGGCTTTGACTGAAGCAGGGTTGGCGTTATAACAATCATAGAGATACAGCACTCCACCCCACCTGCGAATCTCCGACCGCATGGGAGCAGGGCGAAACTTTTGTAAGCCCGAGACGATATCATCGCCCGACAATCCCATGGCACAGCCCACTGACGCGCCAGCCAGTGCATTGGCAATATTGTGCGGGCCCATGATTCGCACATTCGCGCGTTTGGCCAATTTTCGATGAGGTAAGAACAGGCGGAATTCCGTTCTCCGTCCGTTCCACTCCAGGTCGGCCGCCCGAACATCCGCCTGACCCGACATCCCGAATGAGATCACCGGGCATTTGGCTTTCCTGGAAAACATTTCAAAATACCGGTCGTCGGCATTCAGAATGGCCGAACCATCAGTTCGAGGAAGCCAATCCAATAGCTCGGCTTTCGACCTCGCCGACCGCGCCATGGTACCGTAAAATTCCAAATGGTCGGGACCGACATTGGTGATCACCCCTGCCGTAGGCCTGGTTATGTCACACAATTGACTCGTCTGCCCCACTTGATCTACCCCCATTTCTATTACAGCAGCCTGGTGTCCGGAGCGAAGACCAAGGAGCGTCCTGGGTACACCTATGGCATTATTAAAATTCCCTTGCGTTTTATGGACGCACCAGCGAGTCGCCAGCACCTGGGACACCATTTCCTTTGTCGTCGTTTTTCCATTGCTGCCGGTAATGGCCACCACCGGAATTGAAAAGCGCAATCGATGAAATTTGGCTAAGTCCTGGTAAGCTCGTAGAGTATTGTTTACCGCCACCACCATGACAGGAACCGAGCCAGCCTGACGTACTTGCGTCAATATTTCCCGGGCTTGCGCCTCTTCAACCACCACACCTCGGGCTCCCAGTTTGCAGGCCGTTTTCACAAATTCATGGCCATCAAATTTCTCTCCTTTCAAGGCCAGAAACAAATCACCGGATTGAATCTCCCGCGAATCCGTTTGCACTCGAAGCATTCTCCTTTTCTGTGGTCCCTGTAGAAGCAACCTCCCCTCCGTCGCATCGAGCACTTCGTTGATCTCAAAAGCTGCCATCTCGAATCGTCTGCGCTACCGGGAACCCATCTGTCGATGAATGGCCTTCCTGGCTTCTTCACGGTCATCAAAATGAATTTTTTGAGTGCCGAGAATTTGATAGTCTTCATGCCCCTTTCCCGCGATCAATAACAGATCTCCGTCTTTGGCTTCTGAAACCGCGGCTTGAATGGCTTCGGCTCGATCGGTAATGATCCGATAGGGACACCGTTCGTCCGGTGGCAGGGATTGAATGCCCTTTTCGATTTGAGTCACAATTGTTTCGGGATTTTCCGTTCGTGGATTATCGGACGTAACGATCACCACATCGCTATGTCGTGCCGCAACCTGCCCCATCTTGGGCCGTTTTCCGGGATCCCGGTCTCCCCCACAACCAAAGAGGGTAATGATTCGCCCTTTTGTGATGGCTTGCGCCGATCGAAGCAACCGATACAGCGCATCTTCGGTATGCGCATAATCCACGACGACCGTAAATGGTTGACCTTCATTGATGCGTTCAAACCGTCCAGGTACATTGGCTACTGACTGCACGGCTTGTTCAATCATCGGAACCGTCATACCCATTTCCAGGCCAATTCCGATCGCAGCCAGCATATTCGACACATTATGTTCTCCCACCAATTGGCTGTTGATTGACAACGGGCCCTTGGGACTGTTCACCAGAAACTCGGTTCCTCCCATAGAAAGGCGCACGGATTCCGCTCTGATGTCTGCGTGGGAATGGAGCCCATATGTCCAGGTCGGAATGGAACAATGTTGAAGAATCAGGGAGGCCCGCTCATCATCCGCATTGATGAGGGCTCGTTTGGGGCAGGTCTTCTGACCGCTATCGACGCATTCGGTAAATAAACGGAGTTTCGCCTGAAAATAGTCATCCAACGTGTGATGAAAGTCTAAATGGTCTTGCGTCAGATTGGTAAACACGACTATGTCAAATTCACAGCCGGCTATCCGCTCTAAGGCCAACGCATGAGAAGAGACCTCCATGACCGCGACATCCATTCCGGCATTGACCATGGCGCTCAACATGTTCTGTAGCTCGACAGGAGCCGGGGTGGTATGTGACGCCACACGGCGCTCGGTTCCGAACACATAGCCTACGGTCCCCAAGAGTCCCACATGATGTCCTTGAGCTTCCAGCAGGGATTTGGCTAAATGCGTCACCGTGGTTTTGCCATTCGTCCCCGTGACCCCCACCATGCGCAGGTGAGTAGAAGGCATACCGGAAATTTTTGCCGCCAACACCCCCAATGCCTTTCGGGAATTTGTCACTCGAATGAGCGCAGACGAGCTTCCTCCTAATGGTGGATCCTGAGTCTCAAATCCCTCCTCCACCACCACAGCAACTGCCCCTTGCTTTTGAGCCAGTCTCACAAACTGATGTCCATCATAGTGCTCCCCCTTGATGGCCACAAATACTGAACCAGGCTTCACTTCTCTGGAGTCCTCGGTAACGGACACAACCTCAGCCTGAAGATCACCTTCAGTGACCACCGTATCCAGTGAGGCAAGAAGCTCTTGAAGCGTCACAGATTACTGCACAATGGGCTGCGGTGAAGAAATAGGTGAATTTGCCGCAGCCGTGCGAATAACTGCGGATCCACCGGGTAACACTCCCAAATGGGGCAAGACGCGCTCTGCGACCTTTCGAAAGACCGGAGCCGCAATTTCCCCACCCCAGTTCCCAATTGTCGGCTCATCAATCACGACTAACATGGCCAGACGCGGGCGCTCGACCGGTGCAAATCCGACAAACGAAGCTATCACTTGTGAAGAAGAGTAGGACCCGGTTTTCGGGTCAATTTTTTGAGCTGTCCCCGTCTTACCCGCAGCTCGATATCCGGCAAGCCTCGCACGCTTGCCTGTGCCTGCCTCTACGGCCCGTTCGAGAATCCGAGTTAACGTGCCGGTTGTCTCAAGCGAAATGGGTCGCCGTTTGGGTTGCGGATCTTTGGTCAAGACAGCCTGTCCGTTTGAATCCAGTATCGAAGAGACAACATAGGGCGTCATCAGCCAACCACCATTGGCCACCACTGACATGGCTGTGACCATTTGAATAGGGGTCACGGCGATCTCCTGACCCATGGCAATGGAAGAAAGGCTTCGACCACTCCATTTATTGAGCTCTCGGAGTATCCCTGAGGACTCTCCCGGCAGATCGATTTCGGTTTTTTCTCCGAATCCAAACGCTTTTAAATACCGAAAAACCCGGTCTTGCCCTAATTCCATGGCGACTTTGATCGCACCCACATTACTCGATTGCGCCAGCGCTTCGGAAAACGTCATCCAACTGGTTTTTGCCGGATCATGCACAATGGTCCCTGCCACCGACATCTTTCCGTCGCCCCCATAGATTAACGTGTCTGGAGACATCACCTGCTCTTCAAGCGCCGCAGCTGCCACCACAATTTTCAACGTTGACCCCGGCTCATAAGGATCCGTCACCAGTCGATTCCGCCAATCCTGAGTGGAAAACTGCCCTAAGTGATTAGGGTCAAAAGTCGGATGAAGGGCCCACGCCAGAATCGCTCCGGTTAAGGGGTCCATGATCACAATGCTTCCAGACTTCGCACCGCTTTGCTTTAAGGCTTGCGCCAACTCCGCCTCCGCAATGAATTGGACAACCTCATCTATGGTCAAAGTGAGGTGATACCCGGTCGACAAGGGTACGGAATCATGACTGGGGGGTGAGGCGAGCTTTCTGCCCAAAGCGTCTCTTTGGTATTTCACCAGGTTTTTTTCACCCCGTAGATAGGACTCATATTGAAGTTCCACCCCTTCTAATCCTTGGCTATCAATTCCGGCAAACCCCACGAGGTGAGATACCAATTCTCCCTTGGGATAAAAACGATGCGGTTCTTTGGTCAATCCCAATCCGGATATATTCAACGCCTCCACTTCCTTGACAACGGTTTCCGGAATATTGCGTTTAACCCAAACGTATGGCTGATTTCGTGTGAACAAATCGCGTAATTCCTTGACGGACATTTGTAAGATCGGCGCTAGCGATCGGGCGACCCGTTGTGGATCATTTAAGGACGGCGGCCGCACATACAATGAGGACACTTCCACATTGAGAGCCAATGGGTGACCTTGCCGATCAACAATGACCCCTCGATCCGGCTGCACAATCACGGTTTTTTCGTGTTGCTGCTGTGCCTGATGAGCCCCAATGTCCGCTTGAAGGACCTGCAGGTAAAACAACCGGCAGCCAATAAGCACAAACCCGCAAAGGAGGCCCAAGCAGACAATGCCACTGCGGATACGACAGACGGGATGAATGTCCTGAGATGGCGTTTTCACGGAAGGCTCACAACGGTATGACCAAACTCACGGACCAAACGAACAGGAAAATTTCCATCCGATTCAGACTGGGGTAACGTATCCAGGGAGACCATAACGATCTGCCCTTCCTGAGCCACGGTAAGTCCCAATTGGCTTTGGGCCCGTTGAGCAACTCGTTGTGGATCCGTTAACTGCGACAGCCGGACCTGCAAGCCTTCTTGCTGTTTTTTGAACATCGCACGCTGAGTTTCCAACTCTTCAATGGCATATCCCAGTCGCCACATGTCTATCTTGACCCCAACATAGAGCAGACACCACACCCCCAATAGAATCATGACGCCAAGGAACACGTTTTTTCTCATAGGGTCTCTCCTTCCGGAAGGCGCTCGGCCACACGTAACTTAGCGCTTCTGGCACGAGGATTTTGTTGCATTTCTAACACACTCGGAGTCACAGGCTTCTTGACCAGCAATGCAACTTTTGGATGCTCTCTCTGCGCCAGAGAACGAAACGTCTGCTTCACAATACGATCTTCTAACGAGTGAAATGCGACGACACACACCCTTCCGCCATCCTTCAACAGCTCGATGGCATCCCGGATAGCCGGCTCGAGCAAATCCAATTCACGATTCACGCAGATCCTTAATCCCTGAAATGTTCTGGTCGCAAAATGTAAGCGCCCCTTTTTGTAGGCGTAAGGAAGCGCACCCTCAAGGACAGACACCAGGGCCTGCGTGGTCTGAATAAGATCGGCCTTTCTGGCCTGCACGATTGCACGGGCGATTCGACGGGAATATCGTTCTTCCCCATACGTGAAAATGACATCGGCTAGCTCTTTTTCCGGAAGATGATTCACCAGATCAGCTGCTGTTACTTTCTGGGTTTGATCCATTCGCATATCCAATGGGCCACTCAGGGAAAAACTAAAGCCACGCTCTGCTCGGTCCAGCTGCAACGAGGACACCCCTAAATCAAACACCACCCCGTCAACCTTCTCATAGCCGGACTTCTGAACAAAATCTCGAATGTGGGAGAAATTCCCATGTATTATATTTACAGACGATTCGTACTCACTTAATGTCTTTTTCGCAAGAGAAACGGCCTGATAATCACGGTCCAAACCAATAATATGAGCATCTTTTCCGCTTTTTTCCAGTATCTTCAGCGACGTTCCACCAATTCCCACAGTACAATCAACATAGATCCCGCCCGGCAGCGGTTTAAGCCAAAAACAGATTTCATCTACGAGTACCGGTTTATGAACATCATTCATGCACAGCTTGTTTCATTTTACAATACATGTGGAAATCATCCCACTTTCTCCCACACCTGGAAGTATACAACCCTCGCCTATGATGTCAAGCATTCAAAAAATGTTGCAAGAAAGGAGGAGCTAGGGAATAAGAAATTTAGGAACCATGGCCAAAATATTTGAGAAGCCCAAGGTCATTCTTTAAAAATATTTTTAAGGATACAACGTATAGAGCATCCTGGGGAATGGAATCGTTTCTCGAACATGATCCAATCCACAAATCCAGGCGACGACTCGCTCAATTCCCATACCAAAACCAGCATGAGGAACCGTGCCGTATCGTCGCAAATCCACATACCACTTAAATGCCTCCTCAGGAAGGCCGTGAGCTTTAATTTGCAACAGCAATTCACTTAAATCATGGATTCGTTGCCCCCCTCCAATGATTTCTCCATATCCCTCCGGCGCGAGCATATCCATACATAATGCCAAATCCGGCCTTTCTGGATCTTTCGCCATATAAAATGCTTTAGCCGCAGCCGGATACCGGTGAACAATCACCGGACGATCAAATTCCTGGGCTAAAAATGTTTCGTCATCGGCTCCGAAATCATCGCCGAATTGAATGGCGACCCCTTTTTGTTGAAGACGCGTCAGAGCCTCTTCATAAGTTATTCGTGGAAAGGGTTGAGCCATGGCTTCTAATTTAGAAATATCCCGCTCTAATATTTCCAACTCAGGTCGACGAGTTTCAACGACTCGCTGAATAACTGTTGAAACCAATTCCTCTGCCAGTTGCATGGCATCCGGTAGGTCGGCGAAGGCCATTTCCGGTTCAACCATCCAAAACTCCATCAAATGGCGCCTGGTTTTTGATTTTTCCGCTCGAAAGGTTGGACCAAAACAGTATATTTTCCCAAAAGCCGTTGCAGCCGCTTCTCCATATAATTGTCCGCTTTGAGCTAAATAGGCTACCTGGTCAAAATATTGGGTTTGAAATAAGGTCGTGGTGCCCTCGCAGGCGTTTGGGGTAAAAATCGGCGTGTCAATTAAGGTAAAGCCTCTATTATCAAAAAAATCACGACACGCCCGAATTATTTCATGGCGAACCCGTAAAATGGCATGCTGGCGTCGAGACCGCAACCAGAGATGCCGATACTCCATCAGAAAACCAACTCCATGGTCTTTGGGTTGGATAGGAAAGGGTTCTGCAATGTGAATTATTGCCAACGTGGAAACATCAAGTTCAAATCCACCTGGCGCTCGAGCATCCCTTCGAGGTTTTCCAGTCAGAATCACAGAAGACTCCTGGGTTAACTGACTACACAAAGAAAATTGGTCGTCACCAACCTCCCCTTTACTTAAAATAGCCTGGAGATCTCCTGTGCCATCACGCACCGTCAAAAAGCTCAATTTTCCGCTCGACCGTCTGTTGCGGATCCATCCCTTGATGGTAATGTCCTGCCCTTCAAACTGTGAAATCTGTTCAATCGAAACGATCGACTGTTCCGGCATGATGCTGCTCCCTCCCGCTCTCACAAAGAAAAAATTGACACCCTGAAAATTCAGCCGCTATGATCATTTGTCTATAAAGAGTACCTCAGAAGCGTAAGGAGGCTTTCAAATATGAGTTACACCATCACTGTCAGGGAATTAAAAGCTCGCATGGATAAAGGCGATAAAATTTTCTTGTTGGATGTCCGAGAACCCCACGAATACTCCCTGGCAAAGATAGAGGGATCAGTGCTGATACCTCTTGGGCAGGTTCCCCACTCCCTGAAACAATTGGACCCGAGCGCTGAGATTGTCGCGTATTGTCATAAAGGAATGCGGAGTGCGGATGCCGTAGGGTTTCTTTTGCAACAGGGTTTTTCCAACGTTAAAAACCTGATTGGAGGAATTGAAGCCTGGTCCATTGAGATCGATCAATCCGTTCCCAGGTACTAACAGATAGGCTATCAGGTGAAACCATTCTCCTCCTGCGGGCCACGGATAGGTTATTTTCCGGCTCCACGAAAAAAATCGACTGTCCGGGTAAGCCCTTCCTGCAATGTAACCTGAGGATCCCAGCCAAATACCTCTCTGAGTTTTGTCACATCCAACACACTCCGGAATTGCTCGCCTTTCTTTGCCGCTCCATACAGCTCTTTGCATTGGCACTTCGTTAAACTTTTAATAATTCCATAACATTCGTTGATAGTCGTCTCTTGACCAGTTCCCACATTAAAAATTCCCTGAACATCCTCTCCCAAGGTCACCAAAATCGCTTCCACAGCATCATCTACATAGATAAAATCTCTTGTCTGCTTCCCAGTTCCATTGACAATCGGTTGACCACCATCCAGCATTTGTTTTGAGAAAATAGCTACGACCCCTGCCTCCCCCTCAGAGTCCTGCCTGGGCCCGTAAACATTCGCAAAACGAAGCGCCACATACCGGAGTCCGGTTGCATTTGCGTAATAGGCTAGATATTTTTCTCCAGCCAGTTTACTGATTCCATAAGGAGAAAGAGGTTCTGTCCGGTGCGACTCTGATGCCGGAAATATTTCCTGTTCCCCGTAAACCACACCACCCGACGATGCAAATGTCACCTTTCGCACACCCTGCCTCACGGCATGTTCTAAAACATTGATCGTCCCTAAAATATTGACTTGCGCATCAAATCCCGGATCATCCGTGGAATGGCGAACACTCATTTGCGCGGCCAGATGGACGACAATAAGGGGACGCTCATTTCGGAATACCCGTTCAATCCGCTTACTCTGAATATCCATTTTATAAAATTGGGCCTTTTTATTGATATTCTTTCGTTTCCCTGTAGAGAGATTATCAACAACAATGACTTCATTGCCTTCCTGAATTAACCGGTCAACCAGATGTGAACCAATGAATCCAGCTCCCCCGGTCACCAGAATTTTTGTAGACATGCCCGGCTTTCTCCTTTTACCTGATTGGAAAACTAATTGGTTTGCTCATTCAATACTTATCTTCCCGTTTCTTCATTCCCACCAACATCTCTTTATTTCCTTTTTTCCCCAACAGGATCGAATCCATGACACCAATGACGTCGAGACGAAGGGTTCGGACATAATCGACAAAACCGTCCCTCACCTGCTCACGCAATCGTTCATCACGGACAATGCCTCCTTTTCCGACTTGTCCTTTCCCAACTTCAAATTGCGGTTTGACCAAAGCGACGAGACACGCCTGATCACGCAAGACAGGCAAAATCACAGGCAATACCAAACGTAGGGAAATAAACGAAACATCGATTACCGCCAAATCAACCGGCTCAGGAATATCTCGGGGGCACAGATGGCGGATATTGCAACGGTCCATGACCACAACACGAGGATCCGTTCTCAGCTTCCAATCTAACTGCCCATACCCTACGTCAATGGCATAGACTCGATTGGCGCCACGTTGCAGCACACAATCTGTGAACCCCCCGGTGGAGGCACCTACATCCATCACCACACAGCCTGAACAGGAAATAAAAAATGCATCTAAAGCAGGTGCCAGCTTTTCACCGGCTCGGCTGGCATAGGCAGACTCCGGCTTCGTCACTTCCAGCGAAACAGTTGTCGCAACCAGCTTTCCTGGCTTATCAATCAGGACCCCATCGACTTTCACCCGACCGGCAAGAATAAGTCGGCAGGCCTGCTCTCTGCTTGCGACCAGTTCCTGAGTCAGGACAAGGGAATCCAGTCGTTCTTTTGATGGTCTCCGGGATGGAGCCGATGGCTGACCAGCCTTCATTTGTTCATGCCCACGAAGCAGACAGTGCGCAGGTCACCGATTGAGAGAGATGGTTGGGAGGTAATTTAGGATTCTGGTAAATTGGAATCCTCAACTGAAAAAGCCTGTATACGCTTTCTTCCATCCTTGTCTTGCACAAGGATCTCCACTTTGCGTTCTGCATCATCCAGCATTTTCAAGCAGGTTTTTGAGAGCTTGACTCCTTCCTCGAAAATCCTCAGGGATTCATCCAATGAAAGCTCCCCGCGCTCCAACTCAGCCACAATAGTTTCCAAGCGGGACAGTGCTTTTTCAAATTTCAGAACAGCCATAAATTCGTCCGAAAATAATCGGGGGTTCAGCTCTCTCGTAACATGGGTTCACGATCTCTTGAGATGACTGTATTATAGCTATGGCGGAACATCAAGCAAAAGGGAATTTCTTAGGTTAAAGGATGGGTACGCTGTACCAGACAAATCAATTCGCCTTCATGAAGTCTGGCGCGTACAGACTCTCCTACAGACACTTCGGTTGATTGCTTCACCACTTTTCCGTTTTGCAACTTGTGAACAATGCTATACCCCCGCGCTAAGACCGCAAGAGGACTTAATTGATTCAGCTGAGACATCCACAGCTCTGTTTGATGTCGTTTATCAAGAATGCACCCCGACATACCCCGTGCAAGCCGAACCCCTCGGTCAACCAAAGCCATTTGCTGCCGGTGAATGTCTATCAGGGGATTCCTCTCCCACATCGAGGACTGATGCTTCAGCAATTGCACCTGCAGATTTCGGCACCAGTGCTTCATTTTTACATAGAGTTGTCGCTCTAACTCATCCACCTGTTGTACGAATTGTCCTAGCACGAGTCTAGGCTCAGGCAGTCCTCCGGTCAATTCCTGAACTTGTCCTCTCCACGCGACACATAAACTCCTTATGCACCGTTCCAATCGTACTCGTTGATGCCCAAGATGATGCCTCACTGTTGAGCAATCCGGAACCACCAACTCTGCCGCAGCAGAGGGAGTGGGAGCCCGATAATCAGCGGCCAAATCTGCCAGCGTCAGATCGGTTTCATGGCCAACAGCGGACACCACCGGAATCCTGGAAGAGGCGATAGCCCTCACCACAATTTCTTCGTTAAATGCCCAGAGGTCTTCCAACGATCCTCCACCGCGCCCGACAATTAACACATCCAATTTGCCCAATTGATTGAGCACCCCAATAGCCTTAGCGATGCGTCCGGCAGCTTCATCTCCTTGCACAGGAACAGGAGCAATCAGAACCTGTGCAAAAGGCCAACGTCGATGAATGATGGTGAGAAGATCATGGATTGCAGCACCGGAGGGCGACGTCACCAGACCAATCCGATGCGGATACAGAGGAAGCAGCCTTTTTCTCGAAGCTTCAAACAATCCTTCGGCTTCCAACTTTGCCTTCAGTTGAATAAAGGCTAATTGCAGCGCACCAATGCCCTTGGGCTCAACCACTTCTAAGAGTAATTGATAGTCTCCACGGGGTTCATACACTGAAAGCCGACCAAAAACAAAGACATCCAAACCTTCTTGAAGCGCAAATTTCAGCCGGTCGACCTGACTGCGAAAAAGTACAGCTCTGATCTGACTCGATTGGTCTTTCAGGGTAAAATACCGGTGCCCCGAAGAAGGGCAGCGAAGATTAGAAATTTCCCCTTCAACCCAGAGTGGAGGAAAATTTTGTTCGAACGTTGAACGAATCTGTCGGGTGAGAGCCGAGACGGTAAGCACTGAAGGGAAAATCCCTGACACGAAGATACGTTACTCAAACACACGAAGGCGCGTGATGTGAGTGGTTTTTCCAGTTGAGTAATTAAGATTTACTACTGCCGCACTTAAAACAGAAGGTCCTGTCGCCACTTCGAATCTTTTTGGAAGTTGGGTCAGAAATTTCTGAATCACCAAGTTTGGTTTCATCCCGATGACGGATTGAACAGGGCCGGTCATCCCGACATCGGTTAAATATCCTGTTCCCTGAGGTAAGATTTGTTCATCCGCGGTTTGAACATGCGTATGGGTTCCAAGGACGGCAGACACCTTGCCATCTAAAAAATATCCCATCGCCATTTTTTCTGAAGTGGTTTCCGCATGTATATCCACGAGTATACAGCGAGTCTGCGTCGTTAATAGAGCCAATTCGCGTTCCGCAACCCGAAAAGGACAGTCCACCATGGGCATAAATACTCGACCCATAAGTTGCAAAATCCCCAGGCGCTCCCCCTGAATGGTTTCTACAACACACGTGCCTTTCCCTGGTACTCCATCAGGATAATTTGCAGGACGGATCACGCGCTGCTCTTTTTGCAGATACTCTAAAGCTTCACGTTTATCCCAGGCATGATTGCCCAGAGTAATGACTGAAAGACCCAAATCAAACAAGTCTTCGGCCACTTCCTGTGTGATCCCAAACCCACCTGCCGCATTCTCTCCATTGCCAATAACCAGATCAATCTGATGCTCCTGAATAACCGTTGACAGATGCTTTAAGATCACCCGACGGCCAGGCTCTCCCATGATATCTCCGATAAACAGTACGTTCATGATCTCCTTTGCTCACAGAGCTATTTGGCAAACTCGATAAAGCGATTTTCTCGAATGACGGTCACCTTAATCTGCCCAGGGTAGGTCAGTTCTTGTTCAATCTTTTTGGCCAAATCCCGAGACAGAGCAAAACTTTCACTGTCGTTCAATTCTCCTTGACGAATTATTACCCGAATTTCACGCCCAGCCTGGATTGCATAGGCTTTATCAACCCCCGTAAACCCCGTAGCTAACGATTCCAGCTTTTCCAATCGCTTGACATACGCTTCGAGGGTTTCGCGTCTGGCACCTGGGCGGGCGGCCGAGAGAGCTTCCGCAGCAGCCACTAATACCGATTCGGGGCACAGCGGCTCAACTTGTTCATGATGGGCAGCAATGGCATTCACAATGAGCTCCGACTCTCCATACTTCTTTGCCAATTCCGCCCCGAGCATCGCATGTGTCCCCTCCTCTTCATGACTAACCACTTTTCCTATATCATGCAAGAGGGCTCCTCGCTTTGCCAATTTCACATCTAACCCCAGCTCTGCGGCCATAATCCCACAGATATATGACGCTTCCCTGGCATGATATAAATTATTCTGGCCATAACTGGTTCGATATTTCAGACGACCCAATAATTTGACAATTTCAGGGTGAAAATCTGAAAGCCCGACTTCAAAGATGACTTTTTCAGCATCGTCTCTCATTAACTTATCTAAGTCACCTTTGACCTTTTCTACGACTTCCTCAATCCGAGTCGGGTGAATACGCCCATCCTGCATAAGGCGTTCAAGCGCAATTTTCGCGACCTCCCTTCGAAGGGGATCGAATCCGGACACGATCACTGCCTCCGGGGTCTCGTCAATAATAAGATCAACGCCGGTTGCAGCCTCCAAAGCTCGAATATTTCTTCCCTCTCGACCAATAATCCTTCCCTTCATGCTATCATTCGCGAGAGGAACCACTGAAATCGTAGCCTCGTTGACGTAATCTCTTGTGATCCGCTGTATCGACCGGGTCACAATTTCTCTAGCCTCTCGTTCAGCGGTTTCTTTAGCCTCATCCAAAATTCTTTTTGTTAACAATGCCGCATCCATTCGTGCTTCACTTTCAATTTCACCTAATAACTGGCGCTTGGCTTCTTCTGCGGTAATTCCTGCCACCTGCTCAAGGGCAAGCCGATGCTCCTTAATGGCTTGGTCGCACGCAGCGGCTTTATTGATTAGAGCTTCTTCCATCTCCTTAAGGGTACGCTCTTTTCGTCGCATCTCCTCATCACGTTTTTCAAATTGGTTGATCTTACGCTCGAGGGCCTCTTCTCGCTGGATGATTTTTCGATCCGCGGCTTGAATCTCATTCCTCTTTTCCTTTTCTTTTGTTTCAAGTTCAGCCTTGGCTTGAAACAGCAGATCTTTCACTTCGATTTTTGCTTCTTTGACTAGATTTTCGGCCTCTCGTTGAGCATTTTGGGTGACCTGTTGAGCTTGCTCTTCAGCTGCTGACCGACGCTTCAAGTCTCTCTGTTGCTGATACACCTTTGATAACACAAATCCAAGAAATAGCCCGACCACCACTGCAAGTATGGGAATTACCGTGTCCATAGGTTAGCTCCTATTCGTTTTCTCATGTCACAATCACGAGAAAGATTTATTTTCCCCATTTAGACGGAAACAAACACGCAAAACTACAGGGGAAAACCAGAAAAGGAAGGAAAACAAAAACTGGAGAAAAGCCTACCTGCCTGTCAAATAGTACGGAAGGCCCATATTTTTTGGGGACGAGGAGGAGGAGAGATAGGGCAAATCTCTAAGCCAAAAGGGCCCATAACAGCACGCAAAGGACTCACCAAATAAATCCAGTCTTCATAGATACTGCTTGAATTGGAAGAACATGGATACAACACAGGCCAGAAATTTAAAATTTTTAGATCAAAAGGCGAGCCATTTGGATAGACATGAGCAAATTGCTTAGTAAAGAACGATTTCCACGAATTCAACCTGCCCTTAAATAAAATTTCCCTACCTCGTACAATCCCATCATACAAAAAACCCACAATGACTATGAAAATACTTGTCATAGTGGGCCTCCAGTTCAATTCCCTCCACAAGAGGGATATTCCTTTCTTTCTTTGAAATTCAATAACTTATGAAAAGTAAAATATCAGAAGACGATGAGGAATTTCAATAATAAGCCAATGTGCCAGTTGAATGATGGGAATAGACCGACCACATTCCCAAAACGAATGGAACGAAGCACTTTAACCAATTGATTTCAAAGGTAATACCAAATTAATGCTGGACGAGAGGAAATGAAGGAGAGAATGGTTACTGGGGGTTGGCAGCAAGATGTTTTTCTATCGTTTCCAGTATGACTTGAGTCCGTCGCTCAATTTCAGCTTCTCCAAACTGCCGGTGTCTCTCCTGTCGGAAGAGCTGATCCGTAATGTTAATTGCGGCCAAAATAGCCAGCTTTGTGGGTGTGCTTGTTCGTGTTTTTTGGGCGAGGTTACGCATTTGCGCATCAACATACCCGGCCAACTCATGAAAATACGCCTCATCTCCCTCTCCCTGGAGAGAGATTCGATGACCAAAGATTTCGACTTCAATGGTCCTCGTCATTCTCAAGTCCTGTAGGTTAATCGTTTGAACGGTCTAAGAATTCAAGCTCGCCTAGCACTTTTTCAATTCTGGATCGAATTGTGCTTCGCTCCTCTTCCCATCCTTCAGACATTTCTTCGTGTTTGGCCAGCCGTTCCCGAGTCGATTCCAACTCCTGTTCAAGATGTGATTTATCCTGCCGTAGTTCAATAACAAGATCAAGTAATTTTTTAACTCGAACCTCCAACGTTTCCAATTTCTCTACGCTCACGTCCACGCCTCCTTATTCGCAAGGTCAAACGAGGCGGACTATAATTCGTTCAACAAAACCTGTCAAGAGAAACACCCCGGCAGACATCCCCAAACAATGTCCGATAAATTCGATAACTTCCGAGTACGCGTTTCACATATCCACGAGTCTCTCGATACCCAATCAGCTCGATAAATTCATCTGGATCTCGATGACCATTTTGCCCAATCCACCGTTTGACCGCCTGAGGTCCTGCGTTATACGCGGCTACGGCATAAATAATATTGCCCTGAAATTCATTCAGTAATTGCCCCAGGTAATACGCCCCTAATTGAATATTGCGATTTGGCTCATCCAGCCCCTTTCGATCAGAATCGGACTTCTGCAATCCTAATTGACGCCCAACTTTTTTGGCCGTCTCTGGCATAAGCTGCATCAGGCCAATCGCGCCAACCGGGGAGACAACACGAGCATTATATAGGCTTTCTTCTCGGATAAGCCCCGCGACTAAAAACGGATCCACATGCTTTGGGGCATACGATTGAATGACACTTTGGTAGCCCATGGGAAATGCTCCCAACCAGGCGGCAGACGAGGAATGGAGCTGTCCTTTCCTCAACGTTCCACCAAAATGACGAATAGATAATCGAATCCCGACGTCGTAGGCCCCAACTTCGCTTGCTAAGGTGACCAATTGAGGAAAGGCTTTGGGATCAGCTCCGAAGCGGGCAAAAGCCGCCTCAAGCTCTTGTTCTGCTTCCTTATACAAGCGCAGGGTTCGTAACTCTAGAGTTTTTTGATAATGGATATCCTGCTGCAGATGAGCTGGAGCCTCCACATTTATTATGTCTGTTGATGCCAACACCGCCCATTGTTTCGTCGTAAATTCTGTGGGACCGAGCCGAATCTCCGCCAATTGCCCGTAGTAAGTAAATGGGTAGTCCTGGCTTAAACTTTTTAGACGTTCTCGCGCGGGTTCCATTTGTCCGAGATGTTCCTGGGCACGGGCCAGCCAGTATAAAGCCTGTGAAGCCGCATGCAGAGAAGAATCGGTTTGAGGATTTCCAACTGCCTGGATAATCTCTTGAAACACCTCAATGGCTTCAAGGAATTGTTTCTGTTGATAATGAATCCACCCCACTCGCCAAAGCGCATCTAACCGCTGCGTCAGCGTATGCGCCACAGCCGCTGCCCGCTTATAGACCTTCCCTGCCTCTAGCCAACGCCCATGATCTTCCAACCAAATTCCGTAAAATGTGAGAAGCAATGATTGCTGATCACCTGTTACTTTTTCAATCGACAGGGTTCCGACAAGAGCCTCCAATTCTGGCCCTTTCCCCTGACGCAAGTAAACTCTTCCCAACCACACCCAGGCATCATCTCTTCTGGAGGAGGAGGAACGTGAAAGTAAGGTTAGTATCGCTTCTGCCTGGTCATACCGTTTCAAACGAACTAAGGCCATGGCCAACGTGTATTGAACCTGAAGAAGCTGAGGAGTGGGAGGGGATAGAGACGTAATATGTTGAAATTCCTGAACGGCTTCTTCCAATGCCCCACCATTATACAATGCCATGCTACGCTTAAATCGCTCTTCTGGGGAAGGTAGAAACAAGGAACCCACTTCCCGGCGCAGCCACGACTCGGCCTGAACTCGCTCTGGAGCTAAGGGGAACTTCCACCATAATTCACGGAAAATCTCAATGGCCTTTTCCCGTTCTCCCATCTGAGCCGAACATAGACCCATTTGAAAGAAGGCATTTGGGGATTGGGGATGGTCAGATTTTATACTGAGAGCCTGAGCCCACATCGAGAGAGCGGATTCGCAATCCCCCAATTTTGCCAAAACACCCCCCCCCGCATAGAGTGCGTCAGCTCGAAGCAAAGAATCGGGAAAATGCTCATTAAACTGTTGAAATGCCTCTGCTGCTTCCTTCCCCAAACCAGCATGGGAGTATGCCTGCCCCATCCAAAAGGTGAGATAATCCCCTAGAATAGGGAAATCTCGAAGAGAGGCTTGCAACAGAGGAATGGCCTCAAGAGGGGAGGATTCCTTGAGCCAATATCCATAACGAACCCGAGCATGTTTGACCAAAGCGGAATTACCATTGGCTGCCACAAATTCATTGAAAAACTTGGCATGATCCAAACGAGCTCCAGAACCAGTTCCGGAAGATTCTAGTTGTTCAAGAAATTTCGCAACACATCCTTCAGGATTTTGACACGGGGCAGAAGGAGGGTCCAAGGAGACGACGGTCTGAGGAAGGAAAAGGATGCATCCTCCCACGATCACTCCGCCAATCACAGATATCGACAAAACCTTCATGACTCTTCTCAATATCATTATCTACCAGCTTACCCAGTATTCGTCATCCATACAATCACCGGAATGCCAGAAAATTTCAATCAGAACAGTGATCAATCGGGTCGTCTGGGAAACTGACCTTCCCCCTCAATTCGATAACACCGAAGCACACTCTTCAGACCAATCCTACACCCTCTTGTTGGCAATGGGAACCCAAAGCATTCCAGAAGTTTTGACCGGACTAGAGAAAGAAGAAGAGATTACGAGCCAAATGCTAAAGGCGGTTAATGATCAATCCCTGTGAAAACATGGAAAGGGCATTGGGGTCATGCGAACCGTAGGACAATGTATTGAGCAATACCTGGAGTCAATGAATCGCCATTTGCGGAATGCTTGGCATCCAACTTTGCCAAATCGGAAGGTCATCCCACAGACCTAAACGGGTTAAATATGCTTCTCCTTCTCCCCCAATGACTCCATCCCCATCCTGACCGATCCCTCCTCCCTCAACAAAATTTCCGGCATACACCGCCGTCAAAGGGCCAAAGGTCCCATGGGGAGCGTTCCATGGATCATCATGGAAGGCCGCAATCGCCAGTAGCACATCATCTATACCCCATCGCGCCAGAAAAGTGGCTCCAATTTCTCCGTGAGTATACCCTAAGACCCGCCTTTCCAGCACCGCCAAGCTCCCTCCTCGGCATTGAGATATATCTACAACCGCCCTAAATACCCCTGGCTGCTGAGTGCAAAACACAAGCATGCCAATATCATGGAGCACCCCTCCCACAAACGATTGCCATACCATCCGTGCATTCGATCCCAGATATAAGGCAATCCGTGCAGCCAGGTAACCTGTTCTGAGGCTATGCCGCCACAAGGCGGCGATACACGAAGACTCTACTGCGCATTCTTCGGACAACAGAAACACTTCGATCCCAAGGTTTAACGCACGCTCCAGATCAACCGGGATCACTCCCGCATTTCCCGCCACTGCCTGCACATGCCTTTCCACCTCAAGCTCAAGATAAGGTGACACCTGAGATGAAAGCTCCACAAATTTTGTGTCCTCTCCCATCAGCAACCGTGCTGAAAAAGATCCCGACCAGGGAGCCAGCGGCTTTCCACTATGAAACGAAGACACCCAATTTTTATGAGTCCTTTCTTCCTTCCCATTCCAGAAGTCATCATCGGCTTGATGCCCATATTCAATCACGTGTAATACTCCCGGAAACACAGAAAAACTGCAGAGGGCTGAAAGCTTCCTAGCACACCTTCAAAATTTTCTCGGCTTCACCAGACTGCCTCTTGAGGTAGAAATCCGCAAGACAATCCATGAAAAATGACAAACAAAAGAAAGAGGCAACAGAACAACACAACGATTATGAAGAGATGGTCAGCAAAAACGATTGAATTCGCCGGATGAAGAAGTTACAAATCGGGAAAATGAAAATTCCCTGGCAGGTCTAGAAAAAATGTGGCGCCTTGCCCCATGCCCTCACTTTGAGCGCGAAGTGCCCCTCCCATATTTTTTGCCATTAACGCACCGTGATGCAGACTCAAGCCCCGTCCTCGATATTTGGTGCTATACCCTTGTCCAAAAATTTTTGTAATGTCGTCCGGAGGAATCCCGCTGCCGGTATCCTGAATTTCCACGCATAGAGAATCCGGAGGGCCAATGACAAGCTTGATACGCACAACTAAATACCTCTGCGCAGCCGATTCCATTGCCTGACAGGCATTACAAATGACATCCACCAAAATCTGAAGGAGTTGATGCTTATCCACGATGAGCTGTGGCACCTCCTGAAACTCCTGAATCACCGCAACGTTGGCTTCCTGTAACATCTTTTGATTCACTGCGAGGGCCTCTGCTACCACCTCAGCTACACATACCTGCTCTGTCATCCCGTTGAGCTTAGCCAGATCCTGTTGGGCCGCAACACATTGCTGAGCATGCCCGGCCTTCTCCCTCAAGCGCTCCAGTTCCAACAATGCCACTCGCTGCTCTTCCTTCAATTGCCCCGATAATTTCTCCAAATAATGCGGTAGTTGTTTTCCCTTGGGATTTTGCGATAAGTACGTTCCAAGATCTTCACGATGCCTATCCAATAACTGTGAGATCCGACCTACATCTCCCACCATCGAATTTTTCAAAAGATCCGTGATGACCCCGATAGACACATTAATGCTATTTAACACATTGCCCACGTTATGCAGCACACCAGTCGCTACTTCAGCCATCCCCAACTGCCTTGAGGTTTCCATTAACTGCTCATGCAATTGCAGCTTCTCTTCTTCCATCCGTTTTCGTTCAGTGATATCCTGGGCCACACATACCAATCCCTGAAATTGCCCCTGCAAATCCTGCATCATCGAACCAGAGACCGAAATGGTAATTTTCTGTCCCTCATGAGTCAGGAAACTGGATTCCACCCCACTCACCGATCCATGAAGTAAGAGATTTTCGATGATGGCCCCCTGGGAAAATTCCTCACCAAAAATTAGGCCGGGCGACTGCCCAATGAGCTCATCCTCCTGATAACCTAAAAGATTTAGCAAAGAAGGATTCACCGCCCCAATAGTCATATCGGCATTAATAACTAATAGGGAATCGGCCATCGATCTAAGAATATTTTCAACATAATATCTGGAAGCCGCTAATTCGCCACGAGCAGACTCCAATGCCCCCGTCGCCTCTTCGCCATTATCGCCATCAATATCCAGGTAGGGGATAGAGGAACAAACGTTTTCATCAGAGTCGGTTGCCCGATCAAACCCAGGTTCCACCGATTCCAATACCGGCAGGCTCAAACAACAAGCTAATTGAAAGGCTTCTTCTCCAACAAATGGGATCCGAAGTATCGCCCATTGCTCGGGCCGACTCACAACCAGCCGATGGGGCCAAGATGCGCGATTGGAAGGGAGACAGAATATGCACCGTAAGGTCTGATCACATTTCCATAGCTCCTCAACCAAATCTCGCACAATTTCCCATTCCCCTGAACGACCCTCAATCACAACGAGAGCAAAAGGATTGTTCGCAGCTTGAGCCTCTGCGAACTTCGCTAAAACCTGAGGCCCCAATTCCACGCTGACAAGAGTGAACTGCGGTAAAGATGGCTGGGCTCCGGGCCTCGCAACACGCTTGTCACTTGATAAGGTCTCTACCGGCGGGGCATCCATAGACGGCACAGAGAACGCATCCCGGAACATTTCTTGGGTTTCGGGATAAGTCCCCACCAATAACACAGGGCGATGCGCAGGAGTCCGTGCCATAGATTACAATGAAATCAAAAAATTTCTCTCAAAAATCCACAAAACAGATGTCAGCAATCCTTGCTTTTCCCAATTGTCAAAACCCTGAGAGTCATCTGTGGAACTGGCCGTGAGCTCTTCTCATCGATGAATGGGGAGCGTGACTATGAAGGTAGACCCTTCTCCCAGCTTGGAACGAAGGGAGATGGATCCCCCGCACTGATCGACAATACGTTGACACACGGCTAAACCAATCCCTGTCCCTTCGAATTCCTCTTTCCGATGAAGTCGTTTAAACATTCCGAAAATATTCTCGAACTGTTCTGACGGAATGCCAATTCCCTGATCATGAATCTCGATTTGACAAAGCTTCCCATACTGGCCTGAACCTGTATGACGTCGATCCTGAATAATCGTTGCTGTGATACGAATGGCAGGTGGCACATCCGGCTGATGAAATTTCAAGGCATTGGCCAGCAAATTTTGTAACAATTGCCTGATTTGAAACGCATTTCCATAAATGGTGGGAAATTCCCCAAGTTGAACGATAGCCCGAGATTCTTCGATCAGGGCCCCGAGATCCGATATGACTTCCTCAACCAAATCGCGCAAGACAAGCTTCTCCTCTGCCATTGGCGAAAGCCCGACCCTGGAATACACCAACAGGCTCTGAATCAGCTGTTGCATACGACCAGCCGCGTTTTTAACGCGGTCAACATACCCTAGCCCCTGAGTGTTAAGGGCTGATCCATATTTCAGCCGTAAGAGATCAAGAAATACCTGGATGGAATGAAGCGGTTCCTGTAAATCATGGGCTGCAACCGACGCAAATTGCTCCAAGTCCCGATTTGACCGGGCCAATTCATCGGTTTTATGACGCAATATGACTTCGATCCGTTCCCGTTCACGAATTTCATTCAACGCATGGTCCCGAACAGCAAAAAGTTCGAGGGTGCGTTCTTCGACGTCTTGAATAGCTTGAGCCAACTGCGCCTCAACTGCTTGTCCCCTGAGCAAAGCCTGTTCCAAGCGACGATTGGTTTCTTCAAGGAGACCCGTGCGCGTCATGACGATCTGTTCGAGTTCCTGAACCCGCAACCGGGCCTGCTGAACCCAATGCCACTTCATTGTCAAAAACGCAGTCAGTTGCCACACCTCAATCGGATCAAAGGGCTTACGTAAAATTAACAATTGATCCCGTCGTCCTAATCGAGACAATACCTCTGACCAACCAAAATCAGTTTGGGCCGTACATAATACGACCTGTACCTCAGAATCCTCATTCCAAATTCGCTTAACCGTTTCAAACCCGTCCCAACCATTGGCCAATTGCACATTCAGGAACACCACCGCAAAGGGAGAACCCTGCGCCTTCGCGTGCGTGACCAGATCAAGGCCTGATTCCCTATTGTCCACACAATCGAGTTCGAAGGGTTCTTTTTCTTGATGCAGGAAGGAGTCATCAAACGGTTCATGCATGCTCTCCAACCACACACCGGAAATGAATCTTGTTGCAGGACACAGAATTTTCAGAAAATCCTGTAAAACATCCGGGCTCTCATCGATCACTAAGATCCGTCGATTAAGAGTACACACGGAATTCATGTCTGTCCTGCTCCTGCCTCAACCGGAAGGATCAGTGTCAAGGTTGCGCCGGCGCCAATTCCATCGCTATGGGCCCGCAACAATCCACCCATACGATGAATCTTGACCATCGAACTATGCAGACCAATTCCATTGCCATCGTGTTTGGTCGTAAAACCGCGAGTAAACAACCGGCCCAAGTGTTCAGGCGCAATCCCCATGCCCGTGTCTTGAATTGTGATGACAACGGAAAATCCATCCTCTGTTCGAACCTCGACCCGAATGGTGAGCTGGTGATCAACTCCGACCTGTAATTGCATCGCCTGTTTAGCATTTCGCAGCAGATTCACAAGAATTTGAAGAAGCTGATGCCGATCGGTTACCACAGCCGGCACAGACTGATAGTCCCTTTTGATTCTAATCCACTTCGCATCCCCAGGCTGGAAACTTAACTCCACCGCTTGGTCCAGAAGTTCCACCACAGAGAGAGCCTCACTGGTGCCCCGAGACTTCGACATCGTCTGATGTGAAATGATAATTTGTTTCACGTGATCAATATTGCGAACCAGACCTTCCAATTCTTTCAGCACGGTCTGTTGTTCTTCTATAAGGCTGCTCCCCAATTTCATAATCGCCGGTGGAATTCGTTTTCCTTTCGGATCCTGAGTGAGGAATAGTGCCAAATTCTCATCATGCCGCTTTAACAGCTCCGCAATGCGATGAACCAAAATCACCGAAGACTGATGAATCAACTCATGAACCACATTCACGGCCACATTGACGCTATTGAGCACATTCCCCACATTGTGCAACACGGTTGAGGCGATATCCGCCATCTCAATATTATAAAAGGCATCTTCTACCTGCTTGCGCAATTGCTCCCGTTCGATCAAGCCCCGACGTCGAACCAACCCCTCTTGAATGGCCCAGGGCATCGCGATACTCGCCAAATGTTCATTAACCAGCCAATCAATAGCCGGTTCGCTTATTCCCTCTCCATCGGAAATATCATCATTAATCAATCCTAAAATGAACGCATTGCCATAGATTTTCTTGATCTGGCAAGCAATCTCCTCCCCGATTCCCTTTACGCGACAGTCCAGGAGAATGAGATCAAATGGGTTGTCGGAGTCAAAACAGGAGGGATGCACGGAGGCATAATCAAGCCACGAGATCTGAAGCATGGAACCTTGAGAAGCCAACACCCTTTGACAGGATGGGGAAAGATCCCTTTCCTGAAGTCCCAGGATCCCCACTCGAAGAAGCGGAAATTCTGAAACCATCTGCCGATCAGATTCTGACATGCCGTGGACCATCACATAAAGAGGGATAAGGAGAGAAGATCAATCATGAAGGAGAAATACCTCATCCAAGAAAAAATTCAGCAGCCCACGGTGGACGACTGAAATTTTGCCTTGACCTTCCATGGTATTTCATTCACAGGAGCGGGTGAATTGATGCTTCCCTGACTTGCCGACGTATTGCGCACACTGAAAAAGAGGCCATCCCCTAATCCACAAATATCCTTCCATATAAGAGAATATTTCCGACGCACGAATCCACAGAATATGGGAGATGGCCTTACTTTAGTGAGCTTTGATTGTTTCCTCGGCCCGTTCTTCTGCCCATTTGGCTAATAATTCCAACTGCGACTTTGCTTGCCGCGATTCCGCCCAACGTTTGGTAAGGGAATTCGCCAACTGCCAAACTTCAATGTTATCAAAGGGCTTTCGCAAGATAAGGAGTTGGCCATTGTTATTCAATCGTTGAATGACATCTTCCCATGCATGATCCGAGAATGCCGTACAGATCACAATCTGCAAATCAGGATCTTCTTCCCAGAGATGCTCCACAGTCTCTACGCCATCCCAACCTGGAGGCATGCGCATATCCACAAAGGCAACCGCATACGGCCGTTCAGCCTTCATGGCATCTTGCACCATCCGATGTCCCATTTGCCCTTGGTCCGCAGTTTCAACTTCAAACTTTTCAACAATTGTTTGTTCTTCCACATCATCAAATAATTCGGCCCGAACCTCTTGGAGCAGCGAGGTGTCTAATGATCGCTCAAGAATTTTTCGAAAATCATCGTGGATGGCCACATTATCATCAATCACCAAAATACGCCGGTTGCCTTGTTCCTTCTCCATTACCGTTCTCCCTCCATGTGAATAACTGGCAAATCAAGGGTAAATATTGCTCCCTGCATTGGACCGTCACTCCACACCCGCAGCGATCCAGCAAGCTCTTTGGCCGCTATGGCACTGGCATGCAGATTCGGCAACAGGTCTGATTGCTCCCCCGGAGCCTGCGGGGAAAACACCCGCGTGAGACAATCCAAAGGGATTCCGCTTCCAGTATCAGCAACCTGCAAGCGGACAAACCCTTCGCGGTCCGGGCAGGGCAACACAGATAGAGTGAGGCGATGGGTCCGGTCGGTTATCTTCTGCATGCCATTGATGGCGTTCCGGATCAAATTCACCACAATGCGGAGGAGCCTGGATACCTCCAGAATACCTTCGCCAACCATTTGATACTCCCGACACACTTGGACCCCCATTCGATCCAATTCACCCTGATGAGGAGCCAAGGCCTCATCCATAATCGTTGCAAACTGAATGGTCTCTTTAAAGCCCCCGACCCGAAGGGGTACTTGCCCAACCGTCAACAGATATTCCAATTGTTCAAGGTGATAATTGAGCGTGGTCAATTCTGTGAGAGTGTCGAGGTGGTTCTGGGCCAATTCCTCACTCAACTCCCCCAAGAAATATGGAATCTTTTTCCCTTTGGGATCCTGAGTGAGGTACCTCCCATATTCATGGCTATGGGCCTCCAACATATCTGCAACCCGCCCTACATCTGCCACATGAAACTCCCGGAGCCGATGGGTAATGAGCCCGGCAGACACATGTATGCTATTCAAGACGTTTCGCATTTGATGGAAGATGGACTCCTCCACTGCTCCCATTGGTCTTCCCCAAACTCCTGATGATTTCGTCTGAGTCGTCATCGCGGCAATAGCCTTGGAGGTCCTTTTACCGAGATGGCGTATCAACTTATATTGTAAAATCGGTTGATTCTAAATTGTTTGCACGAATCCCGGTTATAAAAACGGAAGAGAACATACCAAAACATCTCAACCGAATCCTTGGCGCGGCATATGGGAATGAATCGGCAGTATAGGAAAGAACCTTAAGAGCCTTGGAAGCTTAACTCGCATGTTCCTGCGCATCCGGAGAAAAACCGGATTCTCAAGAGGTAACGGTTAGCCTTGGAAGAAAAAGGGCGCACGTTTCTAGTCTACGGCATTGCACTTCCAGAACGGAGGAGAACTTCCGAATCTTTAAAACGGAAGCCTCACTTCACAAGAGGTATCGATCGAAACTGCAAGAAGGTACTGGTGTGATTTCTTTGATAAGATGATGCGCACGAAGGTTCGAATCATGATTTCCCCAATTCACGACAAAGAATCAAAGGCATGGACCAAAAAATGATTGACTGGAAAGCATGGCTTCGACAAGATAACTCAAGTTAGTAATCTCGCTATCCTCAAAAATGACTTAACCCCTTTTGAATTTTCAGAACCGTCTCGACTTGTTTTTACTGGGGAATAATACAAACTATGCTAACCTTCAATCTTCTCGGTCTCAGGGTATACCCACCTTGGGGTCCTATTCAGGCTATCAACCAACAGTTAGTTTCGGTTTCGTTATGATACGTATTTGTTTAATATCTCCTTGAACTCAGGGATCAAAGAAAAAAAACCCATACCCACGCCTCGGAATCCCGGTGACTGAATCTTCCTCCGTCTCCCCACCACCTGCAGTGCAATCCGCAGCTCTCCGCGGACTGCTCGTTGCGCAATTTTTTGGAGCCTTTAATGATAATGCCTGGAAACTCATTGTCGCCCTCTTGGCTATTAAGCAAGTCGCCGCCTCAGTAGGTGCCTCTGGGCCGGATTTTGAAGCAGCCTCCCAGACGACTACCACGCAAGCCTTTGTCATCTTTACCCTTCCCCTGATGATAGTTTCGGCCTTTGCAGGAGTCTTTTCCGATCGGTTCAGTAAGCGAACCGTCATCGTCGTCATGAAAGCCGTAGAAGTCTTGTTGATGGGAGCCGGTACCGCTGCCCTTTTTTGGAATCCGCTGGGTGGAGTCCTCCCCCTCCTGGTACTAGCCGCAATGGGTGCTCAAAGTGCCATTTTTAGTCCCTCCAAATATGGGATTCTTCCTGAACTCCTGCCTCACCATCGCCTGTCATGGGGAAATGGTCAACTCGAGATGTGGACCTTCATCGCCATCATTGCAGGAACCGCACTGGCGGGTCCCTTGCTGGACCTTTCCGGCCAAACCCCCTGGCTAACCGGATTAGTGCTTATGGTGTGCTCCGGAATAGGTTTATGGGCTTCATTGTTTATTCCCACAGTCCCAAGGGCTCGACTTGAGGGTGGAGTTCGAGAAACCTGGAATGCCGCTATTGAAGCCATTCGATTAGATCGAGTCTTGAAATTGGGCATCATGGGGGCCATGGCATTTTGGACGTTGGCCAGTTTGGTTGGGCAAGATGTATTGATCTACGCAAAAGCCGTCCTTCAATTATCTGATTCTCTTTCAGGGCTACCCCTGGCAGCCTTCGGAATCGGAGTTGGCATTGGCTCCCTGTTGGTCGGAAAACTTTCAGCGGCCAAAGTGGAATTAGGCTACCTTCCCTTGGGAGGCACCGGGATAACCGCCAGTCTTTTCGCCTTAGGGTTTGGGGAGCCACAGTTAGGAGGAACCCTCCTGGCCATGGGGTGCCTAGGCCTCGCCAGCGGATTTGTGGTGGTTCCGCTCAACGCCCTCATTCAATGGCGATCCCCAGCTGATCGACGAGGCGCCGTGATTGCCTTTGCCAATACCCTGGTCTTTGGAGGAGTCATATTGGGATCTCTAGGATCAGGATTCCTGTCAAAGATCGGGCTTAGCGCCAGCAATATCTTTCTCGTATCTGGAATCGGGAGCGCGACTCTAACCATTTGGGCGCTTCGGGTTCTCCCCGAAATGTTTATTCGGTTGATGTTAGTCTTATTTACCCACACCATCTATCGACTCACCATCACAGGACGGGATCGCATTCCACAAGAAGGCGGGGCTCTTCTGGTGCCCAATCATGTCTCCTTCATTGACGGCCTTCTCCTACTTGCCACCACCGATCGCCCTATTCGATTTCTCGTCGACCAACATTATTATGACCATCGCGTGCTCCATCCATTTGCCAAAATCATGGGAGTCATTCCAATTTCCTCGAATGGATCTCCCAGAGAAATTTTACATGCGTTACGGCAAGCAGGACAGAGTCTCGATCGAGGCGAACTGGTCTGCATTTTTCCAGAAGGCCAAATTACCCGTACCGGCAACCTCTTACCCTTCCGATCGGGATTCACCCGTATCCTCAAAGGCCGGGATGTTCCCATTATTCCCATCAACCTTGACCGGGTCTGGGGGAGTATCTTCAGCTTCATCGGCGGACGTTTTTTAGCAAAGTGGCCTACTCGCTTCCCTTATCCCATTACGCTCTCTATCGGCGAACCCCTCCCCTCAACCACATCTGCCGAAGAGGTACGGCATGCCATTCAGGAATTAGGAGAAGTCGCGTGGCGCTTACGAAAACCCACCCGACCCCCTCTCCATCATAGTTTTGTATGGTCCATGCGCAAACACCCGCTTCGTGTCGTATTTGGTGATGCCACCAGACCTCGTGTGTCCTGCTTCCAGGCGCTAACAGGCGCCATTGCCTTGGGAAGAGCACTCAGAGCCCGCTGGAAAGGGCAACAGACGGTGGGAATCCTGCTGCCTCCAAGTGTAGGAGGAGCGCTTGCCAATGTGGCCGCAACTCTTTCTGGAAGAACCACCGTCAATTTGAATTACACGGTCGGCGTGGAAGGGTTGGAATCTGCGGCCAATCAAGCTGGGCTCATGACGGTTCTCACCAGTCGGGTCTTTTTAGAAAAAGCCAAATTGGAACTGCCTATTAACCTCACTCCCATCTGGATCGAGGAGATTCGAAACACGATTAAATTGCAGGTTCGGCTCACCGCGGCGCTGTTAGCGCTCTTCGCTCCAATTCGGATCTTGGAGCGTTTCTGTGGAGCCACCATACATCCTTCCATTGATGATATCGCCACAATCATTTTTAGTAGCGGGAGCACTGGAGAACCCAAAGGCGTCCTGCTGAGTCATTTCAACCTTGATTCAAACGTGGAAGGTATTGCCCAGGTCCTGCACCTGGACCACAACGACCGAGTTTTAGGTATATTGCCGTTTTTTCATTCTTTTGGATATCTGGCCACACTGTGGTTTCCGGTTATCCATGGAGCGAGCGTGATCTATCATCCTTCTCCATTGGATGCCGGGCCCATTGGAGACCTGATCCACCAGCATCGAATTACCATCCTGCTAACAACCCCGACCTTTCTACAGTTGTACCTTCGCCGCTGCACCCCGAATCAATTCGGTTCCCTGCGGATCGTCCTGACAGGCGCGGAAAAATTACCAGATCGGCTTCTGGTCGCATTCGAAGAACGATTTGGGGTTCGACCCATTGAGGGATACGGGGTCACAGAATGTGCGCCGGTGATTGCTCTTAACTGTCCGGATTTTCGGGCGGCGGGATTTTTCCAAACCGCCTCACGGCGAGGAACGGTCGGTCAGCCCCTTCCCGGCGTGTCCGTCAGAATTGTCGATCCTGATACCGAGAAACCATTGCCCGTCGGCACCCCTGGCATGCTGTTAGTCAAGGGACCCAACGTAATGGATGGATATTTAGGCCGTGAAGATTTAACCGCCAAGGTAATACGCCAGGGATGGTACATTACCGGAGATATTGCCGCACTCGATGAGGATGGATTTATCACGATTACCGATCGTCTATCTCGCTTTTCCAAAATCGGTGGCGAGATGGTTCCTCACGGACGAGTTGAAAAGGCCTTATTGGAAGCCGCAAACGCCGAAACCATGGTTCTGGCCGTCACCGCTGTGCCCGATGAACGAAAAGGAGAACAACTGGTGGTCCTTCACACCCTCGAAGAATCTGCCATCCCGGAGATCTTGGAAAAGGTCTCGGCTAGTGGATTACCCAATCTGTTCATTCCCAAACGGGACAATTTTATTAAAGTAGATCACCTCCCTGTATTGGGAACGGGAAAGTTGGACTTGCGCACCTTGAAACAAGTGGCACTGGGAAAATTGTCAAAAGCACAACTGCCTTAGTACCCGTCAGCGAGCAGGTCCCGCTCCCAATTGACTTCATCTTCGACTAACTCATGGGCACACAGAGGCTAAAAATTGACTGACCAAGAAGTACCTATGCAGCAACCGCAAAGAACAATGAAATAGAGTATATTGCGACACAATCTTCCAACCACACGGAACAAAGGCGTTTTTCATATTCTAATGAACTATGACTAAATCTAAATGTGGGATTTTTGGATAATGGGATTAGTGCTTCTTCTATTTTGACCGGCGGCCAAGCCCCAGGAATGTTTCGCCTGTTTACTAGAACTACTTTCTTTTCTAATTGGTATCCCTTTTCTTTATGCCAGCTCACCTTCATTCCTTTCCACTCCAATTCCTTATCAAGTGGTCACCATTCATACCGTCACTCTCATCCTAGTTGAACATTGGGCGTAAGCCGATTTCCCATTGAACTACTAAACTCAAGACCTGTTCTTCTTGGGCCAAAACCACTATGCCCCTCTCGATCGCTTTGGGCAAGAATAAATTCCGGCCAGATCCAAACGTGAAATACTACTCGGGCAATCGCCTCTTGCCTCAGGGCATTGGAGGTTTGCCTTGTCACTTCCGAATGTCTGGCCTTTCGGCCCGGGGTATGAAATATTCAAATGGATCACAGCCCGTACCACAGAAGAACCTGTCCCAAAATTTCTGTGGGACACACGGTGAAGAGTGGGATACACAATGTGATATCTCATTGGCCTTCACCCAACCCCTAAGGAGCCTCCACACGTCAATCCATTTACAATCGGCAACTGGCCCACATCCAATGACGGATCCACCCCCAACATCCACACAAAAATCCTTAATAAATTGCCATACGCATTGGGTCGCTTTGCCGGAAAGAAATAATGGCTGCTAATCTCTTCACACATGTTGAAGAATCCAATATTCCGCTTTTTCACTAGAAACAGCAGCTATCTCCAAGCAACCTGGCTGCCACAAATAAAATTTCTTCAGGATCTCCTAAAGAAATGGCGAGGATTCAGAGATGCTGGGAACACCGCTCGCCTAGGTATAAAAGTGGGGTACACCAACAACGGTCGACTTAACCGAGAGGCCACCGAATTCCTCATTTCCAATGGTTTAGTCCTCAAGCGGGGGCAGGACTTCCCAACGAATTTCTGGCGCGTGTCTCCATACAATCCCAAACCCATTGATGCAATCCAAGCACTAGACCGCTGCACGGAAGTCGGAGCCATATTGGTGGAAAAGGAAACTTTATCCTTACTAAGAACACAGATTTTGCCTTACGGGCGAGGAAAGAAAAAGAACACCGAATCCCCATATTGTCCACTGATCTCCGAGATTATTCGCCTGAGCGAATGAATTCTTTTGCGATGGGCTGGGGGACAGAAGCCACCATGCATGTATGAGCTCCTATCCTTTAATTAGAGACATTTTAAATGAAGAAGTGCTTTGTGGAAGGAAATTTAAGTACCAGAACAGGATTGGGAATGGCGCAAAAAATATTGATGAGGAACAAAAAGGATAGCCCGCATAACCCTTACTCGCTTCAACAAGAACAATTGACCTTCGAATGCTCTTCTAGGGGTTTTGCCTAATCTGAGGAACAATCCGAAATCTCACATCATCAGCCACGTTATATGCCGAGGCCTCGTCTCCCACAAATAAACCACAACGATAGAGTCCGGGTTTCCAGCCTCCTTCCGGTGAAATTTGAAAACGAAAGTATCCGGATTGATCATTCATGCTCATGATGACCCGATCCTGGACTAACGCAACCTGATTGGACGAAATCTCGGACTTTTCAAGAAAACATTTGGCAGTTAAGGGAATTTCATCGTAGGAAGGTGTGACTAAGCCAAACACTACATATATTTCTGGTTGAGTAACGGGAAAAGTGTCTCCCGGATCAATGGGAATAAATTCATGGGATCCCATAAGCAGATCATCACGCATCACCATTTCTGCGGGAATGGCAAATCGGAACCAACTGAAATCCGCGTCACGCCCCATTAGAGATGCTCGGGAATGAACCGGCTCCAAACCCTCTAGGCTTCTAGTTGGCGCTTCCTCAGTTTGAACGGGTGGCGTATCGGGGATGCTGGAATCAGGGCTGACTGGACTGGGAACCGCTGTGGACTGTTGCGTACGGGGAAGATGCGTCCGAATTTTCTCCAACCATTGTGACACCTTTTGCATATCCAGAACTGGTACCCCGGCAGGGATTGGAGCATCATCGGTACTTTCCTGGCTCTCCTCTGAAGTAACTCTTGGTGCAGAGCCTAACTCCTGAAGTAATTCAAAATGCAGCAACGCTTCAGGCCATCGTTCCAATTCCACCAGGCACTGACCAATACGAAAAATAGAGTCCAAATACACCTCATTGGACACACCCTGATCAATCCCCTTTTGGAGAAAATCGATGGCTTCCTGATAGCGTTTCAATTCCATTAAACTCTGACCGAGTTCATAAGCCGCTCGATGATCGGAAGGTTTGAGGATAAGAACTTCTCGAAATACTGGCTCGGCTTCCTCGTACCTGCCAGCCGTAAAGAGTTCCCAAGCCTTATTACGGATCAACGCCCATTGCTTAAGATCAGCCCCAGTACCCTCGGGGGTAAAGATGGGTTGAAAACGGCGCCCCCTCTCTTTGGTGGCCCCATACACCACCATCAACAAATTGCGAGCAGCGGCTTCGACCGGAGAGCCTTTTGGGACATTTTGCAATACCCCTTCCACTTCTTTTCTGGCCCCTTCATAATCCAAAATATCAAAAAGCGCGCGGCCCAAAGATAATCGCCAACCCGTTATATCCGGAGCCAGGAGGACCGCTTGGCGATATGATTCAAGTGACTCCTCTAAATGATCAAGTTTCCTGAGTTCTTGTGCTAAACGCAGATGAACCAGAGGATTATGAGGTGATCGTTTGGCGATATTCCTTAGCTCGGTAATGGCCAAATCTCCCTCTCCTATCCGAATCAATACACTCCATTTTGCCCAACGAACTCCCAACGAATCGGGTTCACGTTCCAGTATGGCATCATAGACCTCTAAGGCTTCTTGGTTCCGACGGATTGTCGTCAGAATGGTTCCTCGAAGCTTTTGTAAAATTGTATTTTGGGAAAAATGGGGAATTTCTTGGTCCAGAATATCTAAGGCTTGATTGGCGGATCCTTTCATCCACGCCGCCCTTGCTTGATTGATCACCTCATCCTCCGTCTTCTTTTTCTCCGCATAGGCCAACCCAGTCCCGGCAAACAGAATCATAAGAAGCACCAACCCGTGAACGGCTCCTGATTTCTGTGGAAGTCGAGCCCATGACCTAAGAGTATTGTTTGACAATTTCATAAATGGGCTGAGTAGCGTGATGACAGTGTAAACTCATTATATCACACCACAAAATTCGATAAAAAAACAAATCAAATACCAGGAAGGAATGGGAACATTCTCCGGCAAAATCCACTCCACCATGGAGATAGAGTCTTTCCGACTAAGTCCAACGCCAAGGAGATCCCGTAACCAGAAAATTATTGTAGGTGAGGCATAACGCGCTGTCGAGGGTTAATGGACGGGAATGGCTGAGGACAACCCGATACCCGGGTTGTCCTTTGAAGAGTGGGCTGATATTACCATAAAGAAGATTTTGCTCTTGATCGATTTTGCGATTCCGTTGACGGGCACTTAGCCCTAACGTTCGTTTGTGTAAGATCATAATCCTGGAAAGCCTCATTACGTTTGTTCGCCATGGCGGAGGAAATCCCTAGATATACCCTTCTGGCAGATTCGGATAATTGCGGGTCGAACGGTGCCCCTTTAAATGCTGCTTCGGCCGCCTTGCGTTCATCATAAGTCAATGGTCGATTCTGTTTTTGCATAACTCCTCCGTATTCATGGTTGTTTAGATTACTATCATCAATGCACTAAAGGGCGCGGCTCTTTTTCGGCCTGAATCCGTTTCCCACAATTCAAGCAAGCAAAATACAAAAGACTGAGTCCAACCTCCAAATCCACGGCTCGTTCTAGTACCATTGAACCCTGACATTTTTCACAGGTTTTCATAATGTTCCTCAAATAATATGTGTTTCTGTTCTCAGCTTCGTTTAAGCAAACCATGTGCCCCTTTTCCGAATTCACCAGACAACCACCATTTTCATAAAATCTAAACGAACAGGGTTAATTGAGGTGTTGGAACACCCCCATAGTCTGGATCGAAAAAAGCCCGGCGTTAAATCCCTTGACAGATGTCTCTATTCAACATTGGGCAGTAGGGCGAGATCATATGCTTTGAGAGCAGGTTGGTTAGAATTGCATAGCGACAAATCTGTTAAGGAACCTGACGCGAGCCAACACACGCAACCTACATAAAGGATCGAAAACTTTTCTCTAGTTAGAGAGACTGAATATCAGAGATTGGAAATGAGGATTGCAAATGATTTAGATTCGGACAGGAAAAGAAATGGCAGACCTGGAGGCTCTATTCTTCCAGATCAGATTACGAACACTCGCTGGAAAAGAAGAAAAAAGCGGGATCTCTTGGACCTATAACTTTAAAAGCTTGTCCGATAGGTTGTTGGCTGGAGCCGGCGAGTGGGATTGAACCACCGACCTGCTGATTACGAATCAGCTGCTCTACCACTGAGCTACGCCGGCTCACATTGGAAGGAAACAAATCGCGAAAGACAGAGCGCACTGGAGCACAAGCTGGAAGGTTTTCTTTGTGGTCGTTTATACCTTTCGTCGCTTGGTAACGTCAACAACAAAAGATTCTGACTCGTTTCCAAAAATTGAGGATTTTGGCCAAGCATTCAGGTTCCGCCCATTTATCCTCTTCTCAATCTCTCCATTGACAAGGCCGTAGGTATATTTTAGTTTCTCGGGTTGACGTTGTCTCAAGATCCATATGAGGGCGGAAGTGGATGATCGAGTAAAACTCATATTTAGGGGAATCGGGCTCATAATCGGTTTGGCAAGTACACCTCTATTGGCACAGACTGACTTTGTGGTTAGGACTGTTGTGTTATCCAAAGAAGTGAACAAGAGAAACCCACAGGGAATATTCCTGCCTCCAGCCTATTGCGAAAAGGATAAAAACGGGCAAGCGGCCATGCCAGTGGTTCAAACCTCAAAAACCTCCCAAGTAATATTTTGGACCAAAATCGAAGCAACCACAACAGGAAAGATTCGTCACAGCTGGCATCACAAAACCGACGGAACATGGACAAAAATTTCAGAAGTGGATATTGCGATTCAACCGTCTCCAGGTTATCGAATGTGGAGCATGAAATCACTACATCCGGATTTACATACCGGCGAATGGATGATTGTGGTTGCCCCTTCGAAAGAGCCGAATCGAATTCTCTGTATCGCACGATTTACGGTGAAATAACCCTGGAGGACTTCCTGAGTCGGATTCACATTGGCATGAACCAGAACTCTAATGTTATTTGCTCTGACCAGGCGGATTAGGCAACTCCCATGTCACGCCAGATGGTTCACTTATTTTTTTAGTCATCCCTACATACGGTCTATGCCTTCTTCCGTTGCATTTGCCAATCTGATCCGGTTGTTCAATCAAACAGGGACTCTCCTTTTACTTTTCCCCACGCTTTGGTCCCTGTTTCTGGCTTCGGAAGGTTGGCCAAACCTTACACTTCTTTTGATTTTTATTTTTGGATCTTTCCTCATGCGAAGCGCAGGAGTGATTATGAATGACCTGGCAGACCGTTCATTCGATCGGGAAGTCCAACGGACACGGCATCGACCCCTTGCTTCCGGTCAATTAACGCCTTTCCAAGCAGTAGCATTCCTGGCCGTCTTACTTGGGCTAGCAGCAATCTTATTATTGTTCTTGAATCCCCTAACGCTTTTTTTGAGTCCTGTGGCATTACTGCTTGCCGGGGGATACCCTTTTTGCAAGCGTTTCATCCATGTTCCCCAATTTGTTTTGGGGTTAGCATTTGGATGGGGCGGCGTCTTGGCGTGGGCCGCTGTGCGGAACGAATTGGACCTGTCAGCCTGGGTTCTCTTTGCAGCAACAGTATGTTGGGCGATGGTCTACGATACGATTTACGCCATACAGGATAAGGATGATGACCTAAGGATTGGAGTTAAATCCACCGCCATTCTCTTTGGATCCTTCACCTGGCTTGGTGTGGGAATTGCCGCTTTTTTTATGCTGGGGTGCTTGGCCTTGGTCGCCAAAATCAACCATCTGGGAGTTGAATATTCTTTCACCCTAGTGGGAGTAGCTGTCATATTGGGCTATCAAGTCCTTGTTCTTCGCTCAAAGATTTCAGCCGAAAAAGCCTTGTCTTTATTCAAACAACATATCTGGATCGGGGTTCTTATTTTAGGAGGAATTTTGATGGGACTTCGATAGGCACTTGGAAATGAATACAAATTCACGGTTTACTTTTATATTTTTGCCAAATCCTTCTTTCGAACTTAGGCACTCATTTTCGTTTTTCTAATTTGTCCCCTGACATGGTCATCCAAAACATTTCCTGATGCTTTAGATCTTACGACCTAACGGAGCTTAGGTTCTTAGCCTTGAATAAAATCAAAGAATGGCACATTTTTAGGCGAATGTTTAGCCTAAAAAGACGCTTCTCAAGGAGTGAATGACCGTTGGGAGGTGGAGGTTATTCTGCCGTTGAACTCTGATGCTCAGGCTTAGGGGCCTGGAGCGTCCCTAGATAATACGTGAGAGCCTTTGCATCTTGTTCTGAAATCCCCAAATTTGGCATCCTGGTATGCTTTTTCATGGCTTGAGGATACAGAATCCATCGATAGACCCATGTAGGATTAAGGCGGAAACCTGCTCGATCCAACGCAGGGCCAACCACCCCTCCTTCATCGTTAAGACTATGACATCCCTGGCATCCGTACTTATCGTTATATAACTGTTTTCCCAGTTTAGCCTGGGCCGCACGGTCCTCTTCAGAAATGGAAAGATCAGGTCGTGGGATTTGTGGCTTTTTGGGTCGTTTTAAAAAATTATCAACCGCCGCTTTTGCGGTTTCATATTTTTCATTGGCGGCAAGAAACACGGCTTCTTCTGGAATAGTCAGTTCTTTGGGTTCGTAACTTTCAAGCTGCTCATCAGTTAACGTTTCTTCATAGGCTGCTTGTGCGGCCTCTGCCTTTTCAGTGGCTGCCTCATAGGCTGCCTTTGTGGTTTCCATCTCTTGCTGCGCCACCTGCAACGCCTCTTCCAATTCTTTTTTTCTGGTTTCTAAATCATAGCTTAGGGACATCCCATGAAGGGTTCGAACGTATCCCACAATTGACCAGATTTCTTCTTCAGATAACGTATACTTAAAGGTCGGCATGGTGGGTACAGCAAAATAGTTCTCATCATCAATGACTTTTTGATCCGTGGTATCTTTCATGTCCCGATAAACGGTATGGAAAATCTCCTCATCACTGAAAGTGGACATTTCGGCTGTGGATGCGAGATTTTTAGGTCGTGGGTCAGACATGCGCTCCCAATTGAATCCTTCTCCCTGTTGTCCGGTCTCCCCATGGCAGTGACTACAATAGTGGTTATAGAGTTTTCGACCCTTCGCCGTTCTTTCATCCTCAAAAAGCGCACAGCCAGAAAATAGCGTGAAGGTTATTCCGAGTACGGCCAACCCGATGACTGTCATATCGCGACCGCCTCCCGCTACCCGTTTCATACTGATTGCCCCTTTCTCAGTTTTCTGACTATCACCATTTCAAAGGCCGCTGCGAGGGCTAACCCCAAAATAACCCAACCAAAAATGGAATTATCTGCACTCGGTTCTGCACGAAGATACCACCAAGTGGAGACGGCTTTCTGGCCCCCCTTTTCCTTTACCAGACCATCGACAACCGCCCCATCCCAAAAGGCAAATGCCACGTTACGCCATTCGCCTTCATCTACCTGGACATCCTGTGCATCATCGGTTTTCAATAAACGGGAAAAGACCACTTTCCAAATACCATTTTGCCAAACACCTTTTGCTTGAACATCCTGGTGTGGTTGGGTTTCCAAGGTCTTAAAACCTTTTGCGCTCATATCAACTGCCTTGCCATTTTCATTTTTCCAAAACCAAATGTTTACCGGTCCCCCTTCAACCTGCAACATTTCTTGACCATGCGCGAAATGAGCTGGCTTATCACCAACCATGAATTCAAGTGCTGCGCCATCCCCGGCATCTTCGGTCGGATCTGCATACTCCAGGAGAATGGCCAGTTCCTGGCCATTATGAACCCCTTTGACCTTCACTGACTTCACAGTCACCTCCTGGATTCTAGGAGGCCAGTGCACCTGAGGCGCCAGGTTAAATTCGGAACTGGGCACCGAATCCCATTGTGAAGAATTTGGGTCTTCTGACGGCAAGCTGCCTTCTACTTGATACAATCGAACCGAGACACTACCTGGCTCTTCCGAAGTAGGTGGCTCATTGGCAAAAGCTGACGAAAATCCCAGGACCCCGAACAGCCCAATAATGGATAGTGTCCTGAGGCTTCCTAGTCCGTTCAACATGTCATATTCTCCACTCATTCATCCACAACATAATTGGCCTGAGGCTATTCTTCCTCTTCTTCCCAAGTCCGAGGGGATTGGTGTGCCCCATCATATTCACCCATAATAATTTTCCAAATAAATTCCTCTGGCAATTCCTCTTCCCACCGGGGCATAGCCGATTTCCAGGGCATTCCTTCTACGGGTAACCCCACTCCCCCTTTTTTAATTCTCCAGAACAAATAGGCCTCTTGTAATTGCGCAATAGTTCCCGGATCACTGAAGTTGGCAGGAGGTGGATTAAAGCCCGGGGCGGCCGGACCCTTTCCATCATAATTTGCACCGTGACAGGGTGAGCAGTAGGCAGCATACAGGCCTTTGCCCATCATAATATTCTCGGGTGTTTTGGGATAAGGGTTCGATAACCCGACAAATTCACCTGGCGGGGCCGGATGAATAGTTCTGTTTTCAGCAGGTGGAAGATCACTAGGAACCAAGCGACTGTACGTTTGCCACCCCACTAAAAGGGGGAACATAACCAACACCGCCAACCGGGCCATCTGTCCTGCTCCCGTCTGTCCTTCCCCAGATAAAAATCTGAAGATTGGCCCCATCATGGCTTCCAAGGAGGCCGCACTCATTGTTCCATAGATCATAATTCCACTCAGAACAAGGGCCAAATATAGGTAAATTAAACTGGCTGGAAGAGGTGCCGTCACTAACGGAAGGAGGAATTTCAAAAATATGAACATTCCAGCAAGAATGATAGCTCCACTAATGATAGGGCCTTTCATGATATTCTCCTCATTGTGGCTAGTCCTTAACGATCCGCTAAGTTCTGCAACTGAGATTTAAGTGTGGAGGAGACCGAAGCCACCTTTAAAGAACTTGCTGTTTTTTGCCCAGATTCCATTATATCTTCAACCTTGATACTGATGGGTTCCCCACTCATTTTTTGCAAAAATGCAATGACCGAATAAATTTCCTGCTTGCTTAAACCAATGGGATCCTGGTCGATATGGGGCATCTGAGCAGGATACTCTTTTGGAATACCATCATGCCTGAAGTCTAAATAAATATAGGCTTGTGGCTGGGTTAAACTCTCATAGATAAATTCAGCAGACAGTTTTGCCCCAATGCCATTTAAATCAGGGCATCTGGCCGATTCGCTTGGTCCAATTGAATGGCATAACGCACATTGTCCCTTGCTAAAAAATATTTTCTGTCCAATAGAGGCCAAATCATCTGAACTTTTGACGCTGGCAAGATCGAAGGTTTCCACCGCCGGGGGCAAGGACGCCATTTGGGGAACACTCAAGGCAATTAAGCTAAAGACTCCCAACACCATAGCCACGAAACCAAGCACCCGAAGGAACATGCCCCTAATAAACAACAGGATGAGGATACCCACCCCAATGACACACATACCGATTATCTGCAATAGCGCGACTTCACTCATGTTTCCTCACCCATGCTTTTCAAAGATGTCTGGCATTTGAATCTTTCTCTTATTTCTTCCCTATTCAAGTTTTTCCCCTGAACTCGGTGCGCCCCCAGCCATTGCCGGAGCGGCGTGGCCAGGAATCTCCATGGTCGATCCCTTTGGTGGCTGAGCTTTGGCCTTATCCCCCAAGGTCGCTACCCAAAAAATAAACGCCACGATCAGGCAAAACACAAATGTATTTAGGGACATAAAGGCCGCCGCATACCCTAACGCCGGTGAATAAGCATAATCCGATGTATCTCTCATGACACCATAAATGTGCCAGTGCACCCGAGATGATGATCGTGCATATCCCATTAGAGACATGAGCAAGATGACCATCACCGCATTTAAGACCAAGCTATAACCTGCTCGAATGGGCATTTTCCCCCATACCATTTCCGTTGTCGTTTTAGCACTTTTCATTAACAAAGCGGTTAATGGTGTGAATGTCACCATGATGAACAGCACAATTAACACCTGGGCAACCGAGAAATAATTAATGCGGATAATGGCTGGGACAAAATACCCCCATACCCCAAGAACCACCACGGCGATACCTGCGATAACCAGTAAGGCTCCCATAATAGCCTTCGCAGCTTTGGCCCATCCTGCGGTTTCTTGTTTTCCCGCCCGCCAATACATAATGAAACTCATAAACGTCACGAGGATCATGATATTAGATACCGTCATTTTTGCGGACATCACCCCGAAGACTCCCAATAGGGGATGGTGAGTTCCACCCATTTTTTGGGCTTCCGCCAGGCTGGCCACTAAGGAATGCGGAGTCATCCACACACCAAGACACAACAAGAGGACGATCAACATTCCCATAACCGGTTTTTTATATTGGCCTTCAGAACCTGGAATTCGGTGTGTAATTCCCATCCAAAAATAATAGTTGGCTCCAAGGAAGAGCACTCCGATGAGCATTGCCTGAAGGATAAACAGCCATGCCAGGAAACCACCCATAAGGGTAATCCCCATTTGTTGGTTGTATTGGTAGACCTCCCGCATAAGCCAATAGCCGGCAAATGGGAGGGGCAACATACCAAACACACCAATAAAATTCCCGACATACCCCATCCAATCGTAGTGCTCCCGTTCTTCACGTGAGACCGCGAGTAAATAGCGTACACCCGCATACGCTCCCACTATAAATCCACCCAACACCACGTTGGCGATTAATCTATGGATATTGACAGGCCACCAGGTTGGGTTTTGCATGGCCATCCAAGCCCTAGCCCAAGCATCTCCCTCCCCCACAACCACTGGACTGGCCTGAAAGGTTGCCCATGAATTTGGGACGATCATGATTCCCAGGGCAAAAAGATTTAAAAGAAAACCTAAAAAAAGGTGGAAAGTCTTTTTATTTCCCTGCATATAATCCCACCCATACCAATACATATACAGGGTGGCCGTTTCCAATAAGAAGAGAAGACAATAGACAAGGAAGGAAGGGAAAAACATATCGGTTAGGTAGGCCATCAACTTTGGATAGAGTCCAATCAGCAGGAACAAAAGTATTCCTCCGAAAAGGGCTGTTGTGGCATAAGCTGACGTGAGAAGTTTTGTGAACTCTTTGGCGAGCTTGTCATACCGTTGTTCCTTGGTTTTCCATCCAACCAACTCGCATATCCAGGCAAAAATAGGAACACCTAACACGAAACCAGCCAGCAACAAATGTTGTTGCGCGACAACCCATACCAGGTTTCGGCTACCAATTCCAGGGACATCCCGATATTCCACAGACATGGCTTGAATTTCAGCCCCTCCAGCCGCCATAGCCAAAGCCGGGAGAAAGAGAAGGGCCAAAAAACTTCCAAATTTAAGCAATCCAGGCATTCTATTCATTCCTTGCACAACGGTTGCGTGTCGTAATTGGCCGGCCGATTTCATTCTGGCCCCCCTTCGATCGTTCATTATTTTGTTCAAGGCTACTCATCAAAGTCCTCTAAGTTTAGAGGGATTTCCTTCATCCCCTACTGGCGGTTGTTTTTCAGCCTTAGTTTCCTGTTTGGCTTTAGATGAAATGTCGCCAGCTTCTATAGATGTTTTTGTATCTCCAGACTTCTCCTCCTGTAGCTTACTCACCACAAATTCGGCATTAGCCAGAACTTGCTCCGCTTCTTGCAATACCTTTTGTGGCTCAACTTTGACCACTTCTTTTTTTTCAAAAGTATAGACATACTCTTCATGTGGGTGTGGCGTCGTTGAAGGCAAGAGAACCCAGAAGAGAAATACCAGCACGACCCCAGCCCCAGTAAATGCGGTTAAGAGCAGAGGCTGATCTGATGGTATACGTAATCCATCCCAAAAATTAGCCTGGTCCACTGCTGACCCTTTTACCGGGGTCGCATTTTTTACAAATGGTTGAGCGAGCCACCCTAATCCATACAGCCATCCCAATATACAAAGAATAAGCACAACAGACGACACACTACCCCACATCACCAGCTCAAGACTTATCTGCTCAGCGACGGGAATCACGAAAATATTCTCTTTAATCGATTCAACAATATTGGAAACCACAGACTGAGTAGTTTCTGTCACGGTTGACACCACCATCATGATAATCGGTAATGCCAAAGCACTAAAGACTACCCATCGAATCCAAAGTTGAAGACCGATACCTGGCTTTGGGTCAACCTTTAACCTATCAATAAACACGGTTCTCGCACAAAGACCAAGAGCCCAAATATCCACGGGTATGGAGACAAGTAAAAATAGGAAAAGTCCGCTACCCTCCCATGGATGCATATGTGCCGCAAGCAACAACAAGGCGACCACCATCTTTATTGGAAATCCGGTCCAGAATGTTGGCCAAAAAACTAAAAGCCCTAACTTCGAATTTGACATATGTTTCCAGAAATTTAATCTAAAAAGTGCCGGTTTATAATGGCTGACACAGTAAACACAAGAATAAATACCATAATCACCGTCCAACCAATAAGAGCGATTGGTCGTTTAAAGATATTTCGCTCTGAGCTTGTATCCAAAAATGGCAGGGCTGCTAAAAACGCCATAAATGCTCCAGGTATGGCCATAGCCCCGAGAAATTGGCCAAATTCCCCGCCAAAAATTTTCAATCGAAGTAACTGAAACAGGAACAAGAAATACCACTCTGGCTCTGGATGATAATCCCCAGGATCCGGAGTCGCTTGTTCCAGCAACACGACCGGCTCAATGAAGGCGAGTGAGCAGATGATTAAAAATACTGTGGCCATGGCCACAATATCTTTCCAGATTTGACGCGGGAAAAAGTAGTCCGTTTTGGCCTTAATTTCTTCAGGTGTACCCCTAAACGGTCCGGCTGGCCCAGCCTTTCTAAAAAGAAAAATATGAAGGCCAGCCAGCCCTGCTAAGGCAGCCGGCAAGACCATGACATGAATTACAAAAAACCGGCTTAGGGTCATTTGCCCTGGGGTCGGACCACCTTTAAGAAAACGAGCTAAAAAATCCCCTACTATTGGAGTTTTATCCATGATTTCTACACCCACCACCGTTGCCCAATATGCGCGTTGATCCCATGGAAGGAGATAACCCGTAAAACCAAAACCCATCACAATGCCAAACAAAGCCAATCCCACTAACCAGACCAGTTCTCTTGGCTTTTTATAGGCTCCCCATAAAAATACTTGAGACATATGCGCGAAAACCATTACTACCATGGCAGATGAGCCCCAAAAATGGTAGCTCAGAAGAAACCAGCCATAGTCTACTTCGTGAATGATATACTGTGTACTCGCATAAGCGTGATCGGTACTCGGGACATAATAGAACATCAACAATATCCCAGTGACTACTTGGAGTATAAAAATAAATAGCAACACAGAGCCAAAAGCATAAGCCCAGCGGGAACCACCAGGAATTGGCTCATTCAGCATTTTTGCCTGAATATTTTTCAGACCCACCCGCTCATCAACAAACTCAACAACCTTTTCGAATGCGTTCTGTTGACTTGCGACTTGACTGTCTTCCTTCATGCGCCTTTCACCATTCCATCCTAGGCTTTTACAGAAGCCGAATTTGGTTATTTACACCGGCTTTATACTCAACATCAATGATCTTCAGTTCTCCACCGGCATCAACTTGCAGAGGAAGGACATCGAGCGGTCTCGGAGCCGGCCCGTCGATAACTTTTCCAGCTTCATCATAAATACTCAGATGACAAGGGCACAAAAATACCCCATCTGGAAAGTTTTTCGTCTTTCTCCATTTATATCCACAACCTAGATGAGGACATTTGCCAGAGTAGCCGATATAAGGAGAATTTGACTTGTTGACCCAAATGACATCCCCCTTATCATCATAAAACTTTTTATCATTTCCTTCGTATACGGCTTGTTGAACGGCCGGAGTTGCCTTGACCACCCAGATATTTTTTTCAATTTGTTGCTCTGGCATAAAGGCTTCTTTAAATCCACGGGTAAATTTAAATTGGAAGCCAACATTTTCTTTATTTACTTTTTTTACATTGCCGACGGAAAACCAGGCATTATCGTAGGGCTTAAACATGGGCTTCATGAGATACTTCAACACAGGAAACACTAAAGGCAAGGCAATTAAAGTCCCAATCGCATGGGTCATATTGGTAAAAAATGTGCGCCTGGGAACCCCTTGCTCTAGTCGAGGAAGAGGAACCAGAATCTCACCGGGCTCCACATGCAAATGATCCTCCAAATGCGCAATTTCAACTTCCTTAATCGTGACGTACTGATCTCGCTCCAGGACAGGAAATTGACCGAATTCTTCAGTTGAACACCGAAGGACAATCTCTTCCTCGTTCACCACTTCCTGGACTTGGCCAATAGGAATTTTCCGTTCCGCTCCGTGACCATTCAACTCCTGAATGATGACATGGCTGATTTCGTGGGAAAGTGGATCAACAATTACCTTAGAAATCTTCCCGACTTCCTTGTTCGCACACAATGCTTTTGCTGTCAGTTTTGGTTGCATAGCCAGGGAAAACCTCAGGGGTTGATTAGTTCATTTTTATAGGCTTGGGTGTTTTCACGGACTCGTCTTTTAAGGAGGCCAGGAAAGCGACAAGTGCATCGATTTCTTGTGGAAACATGAGATCTTTATACTTATCAGGCATTTTTCCCTTTTCGTAATCCTTATCAAATCCTTCCGCTTTCCAGCTCTTTGGATCTAATATTTTTTCTTTCAGCTGATCCGGGGTCATGAGATTACCGATATTATCCATTTCAGGCCCACGCTTTTTCCCACCTTGTCCATATAGCTTATGGCAGTTATAGCATTCTTGAAGTTCCCATTGGTCTTTTCCTAGGGCCACCAGATCGCCGGAGGCCGCCTTTCCCCCACCTGCACTGGTAGCCACGGCCACCTCAACTTTGGCCTCGGCCCCAAGGGAACTCAGTTGTTTGGAAATAGCCTTGGCCCGTTCATCCAACTCTTTTGTCCTGGCTATCAATTCATCAGCCTTTCCTTGCTCGGTTTGGGCGCGACGAAGTTTTAAAACTTTTTCAATTTTTCCCTTTTCATCTTCCGGATCAAACTGAGGCAGAATCGACGCCCCTGCGATATAGAGACCAGAAAGCAGAAGGTAAAATACCACCAGCGCCCCCACCGCCTTCACACCTTCCAATCGTTTCATCGCTGGCGCATCTAAAAGAATGAATACCAAAGCTCCCAGCATTGCATAAAGGAAAAACATCACTTGAAACACATAGGGGAAATGGGTGAACCTGGCCCCTACCACCAACACCACACCAATTATGACGCCCATGGCGGTCTTTTTCATAATACTTTTGGCAAAACTTTGGTTAGCCATTTGTTTCCTCTTTTTTCAACCTTCTCATTTAGCTTCAACAGGAACTGACGAAGCCATGGACGTTGCCGACTTTGGACTTCCTGCTTTCAGCGTGACAAGGATGGCAAAACTCACAACAGCGTAAAACACGATGGTGACCCCCGTTATCCACCAGGCCGAATAGGCCAGAGTCGGCGTAAATGCTTCAGGGGTAAAATCTGGAACCAGGTTATAAACATGATAATACTTACGAGTTAATGAGCGTACCGTTCCCATGAGACCCATGGTCCAAATCGCACTAAACGCCAAGAATATCAGAACGAATTGCGAGGCAAAATCTATTTTTCCCCACATGATCGTCCCACGCTTAATGGCTCGGTTATAGAGTATGTAATTTACGACAGTTAGGAAGACAAGCGTGAATGCGGCTGCATTTTTTGCTGGCATAAGCGCTAGCTCACCTGCCCAAGAAGGTAGCTCCAACTCTTCCGTGGCAAGACCTTGCGTTGGCACAAACCCGTGAGGAGTCATCCAAATGGCATCAGCCACCACGATCATTAAAAACCCAATTTTAATCATGGTGAAAGCTGAAACCGTGAAGTTCTTAAGACCAGGGATTTTACCAAGAACCACAGGAAGAACGACCAGAATCCCCAAGACAATTAAAGACTGCCACTCGGGTGGAGGAAACATTTTCCAGGTAAATCCCATGATGGCTGGCATGAACAACACTACTACCGCCACGAATCCGGATATCCGAACCTGTTCCACACCCTGTATTCGCTTAAGACTTAGCCAGATATAATAATTACTGGCTAAAAAAATCAGTCCGATCATAGCCCCCTGCATTTCAAAAAACATCGACAATTGGTCAGCCATCATATAGGGGCAAATTGATGCATCATAATCACACAACTCGTAGGCTAGGAGATAACCCATGAACGGAAGGAGCAGGAGCGCCCCTACTCCAATCATGTTCCCCACAAAACCCATCCAGTCGTAATAGGCTCTCTCCTCATCTGTTTTTGATCCCATAAACATATAGGCCGCAATAAGCCCGGCAATAAATCCACCAAACGTCACATTTCCTACTAGGCGATGAAGATTGAGGGGCATCCAGCTAAAATTAGCCATCTTATCCCACAAGCTGGCTGTCTGGATAAACTCCACCAAGGATAGACCTTCCACAGCCTTGGCCGGGGTGTTCATGAAGGATGTCGGTCCATCAATGACAAAGAGTGTCACTGTTCCGACAATATTCAGTAGGATTCCAAGAGCGATATGACGTCCCTTTTTTGCCCCTTTCATGGAATCCCATGAATAAAAATAGGTGTACAAAATAATGGTTTCAAGGATAAATAGCAGAGGATAGATAACCGCAAACACAAGGAAAAAATGCTTGATCAACCATGTCGAAAAATCAGGATACGTCCCGAGCAGGACAAAGATGAACAAACCTCCGGTTAGGGCGGTCATGCTGTATAAGATGACTGTGACCTTAATGACTTCCTTGGCCAGACGGTCATATTTGGGATCGTTATTCTTGTATCCAAGCCATTCGGCCACCACTGCAAATATCGGTGCGCCTAAAATAAACGCCGCAAATAAGATATGAAGTTGAGCGACGACCCACACCGCCGTTCTATTTCCCGAATAGGGAAAATCCACAAGTGGAGCATCCGGGACCTGGCCAAAGGCAATGCCCCCCCCACTTAGGCCCAACGCTAGAACTATCAATAGACTTCGATTCAGTGTTTTCAAGGGTCTCCGCCCTCCTTATTGTTCATTCATTTCCTGGATTACTCTGCCGCTTTTTCAGCCTCTCCCCCAGCAGGGGCCGCACCAGCTCCTCCTGAAGGAACCCATTGGCCTTTCGCAACATCATATTCCTTACCCTTAAGCCCAAAGGTCGCTTCATAGGCAATGACTTTCCAGATGGCGTCCTCTGAAAGCTTGCTTTTCCACGCTTTCATCTTTGTCCCAGAAACTCCCTCAGATATTCGCCAAAACCATACCGCATCCGAATATAGCTGCATTTGCTCTGTTCGCCTGAAGTCACGGGCACCGGCCTTAACAGGTTTCCCATCTTTGCCGTGACAACTCGCACAATTCACATCAATATTCTGCTGTCCCGTAAAAATAGCCTCTCCCTCTTTCAAAATTTCCGGGTTATTCCAATACCCAGCTGGCATATGCTTATCCGCATATTCCGGTGGAGCAGGAGGAGGGGGTTGCGGGGGACCTTCGCCACCACCACATGCTGACATCAAAAGGCCCATAACGGCCAAACCACTGACTAAAAGGCTTTTTACTGTTTGAGACTCGTTCATTGTTCCCCCTCGTTTACCTGATTCTTGATTTTTCCAATTCAACATTCCTCACAAAATCCTCGCAACTACGGAACGACACGACATGGGTACTCAATGTTTGCCGCAAAGATTCAATCTGGTTTTGGACTGGCCCGGTCAACCTCCATCCACCGTGTCGACTCAAACTCTCCTGCTTCTCCTGATTGAATAACCAAGCGATGTCCCTGCTTCTCACTGTCCAAATGGAAAACGACTTTGTTAAATCCATTTTCTCTGCTTTTCCATTTCTCGAAACCTCTGTTCACGCATCCTTCCCTGAAAGGGCAACCGTTCCAAAGCCATCCTGGCCATATCCAAAAATCCGACCCTCGATCATAAAGCGATGGTCTAAATCATGAAGGGCATACAACGCACGGGCCTGGAAAAGGGACTAACCGAGAAGGAATGAAAGCTAGAACGAAGTGATGTGCTTGCACCACATACGTACATCCTATATTCCGCATTTTTCGCAAGCCTTCGTATTTCCTTCAATGAAAATACCCTGCCAAACCCACATATTCCATTCAAAAATATTTGGGCTATATAGGTCTCCTGGGCCCAAAAAAGTTCAGGACTTCTATCACAGTCAGAAGCCAACCGTCAATTATTTCTTCCGTTCTTGAGCGCTGTTTCCCACTCGTCATTCCTGTGTTTTCAGAGAATAAGCATACTAGGTCATGGGTCCAGGGAGAAATAAAATCCTCATCACACCCAGACTCCGATTACAAGGAAAATATGCTTTGGATTATATGGAAGTTTTAGAACATCGAAGGGAAAAGAGAATGCTTGCGGAATCGTGCTGTTAGGAACTTGCCTCGGGTTTCTTCCACTTTTGCGCCCAGTCCTCCCATGACCGACCAAATGCTGTATCTTGCCCTGAGAATACGATTTCAGCCACTTCTTGATATAAAACCATACGTGGTTGGTGATCTCCTGGCAGGAATAACTTAATATACGGCACAGGAGCCTCCTTCTGACGATCAAATACAAATCCCACAACCTGCTCCCCCGTTTGGAGGTGAATCGTCACATCACCTCGATAATCAAATACGCGATCCATGGCTTCATGCAATTCTTCTTCATTCGAAGGCTGCAGATGACGGCCTTCCCAAGATTGAGGAATATCCTTTGAAGATATATCTAAGCCCATGATGACCCCTTACTTCCCTACAGCAAAACGTTGAGTCAACTTCCAGAGGACCCAGAGGGAAGGAAAAAAACAAAGAAAAGAAGCCTCACACCGCATTGGGAAACAGGGTCGCTCGGACGGTCCCAAAAAACCCACTCCATGAGCTGAAGGTATCTTTCACAGCTGAGGCTTCATACCCACAATGCACCATACAATCCCGGCATTGTTCATGTCGTCCCGTTCCATAACGCTCCCACTCCGTTTCTTCCATTAATTCTCGAAAAGTGGATACGTACCCATCCTGTAATAAATAACAGGGGCGCTGCCATCCAAAAATATTGTACGTGGGATTCCCCCATGGGGTGCATTCGTACTCCCGCTTTCCCATCAAAAATTCAAGGAATAACGGAGACTGGTTGAACTGCCATGTGCGCTTTCGTTGAGACAGCAATTGCGCAAATAAGGAATGTGTCCGATCACGGCTCAAAAAACTATGCTGATCTGGAGCCTTTTCATAGCTATACCCAGGAGAAATCATCATTCCTTCCACACCCAGCGCCATCATTTCATCAAAAAATCGCCTGACACGGGCAGGTGCCGCATCATTAAATAATGTCGTATTGGTCGTCACCCGAAAACCTTTGGCTAAAGCGGCTTTAATGGCTTTCACGGCAACATCATAGACACCATCTCGACAAACGGCATGATCATGCTCCTCCTTAAGGCCATCCATATGGATGCTAAATGTGAGGTATTTCGAGGGGGTATAGTCCTGTAATTTTCGTTCGAGCAGAATGGCATTTGTACAGAGGTAAACATATTTCTTTCGCTTCACCAGCCCCTCGGCAATAGCCGGCATCTCAGGATGAATCAGGGGCTCTCCTCCAGGAATACTCACAATAGGCGCACCACATTCATCAGCGGCAGCCCAACATTGCTCAGGCGTCAGGCGCCGATTTAAAATGTGATCTGGGTACTGGATTTTCCCGCACCCTGCACATTCCAAGTTACATCGAAAGAGGGGCTCTAGCATGAGCACAAGAGGGTATCGCTTCACACCGCGTAAGTGCTGTGAGAGGGCATAATGAGCTACGGTATACATTTGTGACACAGGTACCGACATGGTATTTTACTCCCTCTGGGTTTTCACCATATTTCAAAAAGATCCACTCTTACCCCAGCATAAATCCTAAAACCAGTGCCTGGGTTGACAGGATAAATTAAATGGAGGCGCCGAGCGGGTTCGAACCGCTGAATCGCAGTTTTGCAGACTGCTCCCTTAGCCACTTGGGTACGGCGCCTTTCCGAGCTCATTATAAGAAGTCTATTTTCTCTTGTACAAGAGAAAATCCGGCTTTCTTTTTCTTTAGTCCTCAAAAGGGTGGAATCATTACTGACGAGGCAACACGGGAAGTTCTCTGGAGACAGAACGTATCGGGCTTAAGGAAAGATCTTCCATTGGGGATTGATGAATGGAAACCCCATCAGGCGTTTCCTGAACATTGCCGCTCGGGCCTTGACCACCCTGCTCTTTAGCCATCAACTCCACTTCTTCAATCAAAACATGAAGAAGGTCTTCAGATGGCACACGCTTATATAATTTCCCTTTTTTAAAAAGAATTCCTACGCCTTGACCTCCGGCAATTCCAATATCAGCTTCTTTCCCTTCGCCAATTCCATTCACCACACAACCCAGGACGGATACGCTGATCGGGGTGGTGATATGTCCTAGTCGATGCTCTAATTCGTTAGCCATTTTCACCACATCAATTTCCACTCGCCCACACGTTGGACAAGCAATCACATTGACCCCGCGATGACGAAGCTCCAACGATTTTAGAATTTCAAATCCAACTTTGACTTCTTCCACCGGATCGGCCGCTAAAGAGACCCGAAGGGTATCGCCAATACCCTGAGAAAGCAGCCAACCTAACCCAATAGCAGATTTCACGGCACCGGTCATCGCAGTTCCTGCTTCAGTAATGCCGATATGCAATGGGTAATCGGCTTGCTGGGCAAACAACCAATAGGCATCAATCGCCATGTGCACGTCAGAGGCCTTCAGAGACACCTTCATATTGGTAAACCCAACATCCTCCAAAGCATGAACCGCGTTCAATGCCGATTCAGCAAGTGCTTCAGCCGTGGGGTAGCCGTATTTTTCAAGAAGATGCTTCTCTAAGGAACCCCCATTCACGCCAATTCTGAGTGGAATGCCATAGTCATTGACAGCCTGAATCACTTCTTCAGTTTTCCACCATGGCCCAATATTCCCTGGATTAATTCTGACGCAATCCACAACTTTCGCTGCTTTGAGAGCAAGACGATGGTCAAAGTGGATATCTGCGATCAAAGGTACCGTCATTTGTGATTTAATTTTAGGAAGCGCTTCAGCCGCTTCCATATCTGGCACAGCTACCCTAATTAATTCACATCCAGCTTTCTCTAATCGGTGAATTTGCTCCACAGTTCCGGCAACGTCCCTCGGATGTGGAATCGTCATAGACTGGACCGATATGGGGGCATCCCCACCGACCTTGACCGATCCAACCTGGATTTGTTTGGTTTTTCGTCGAGAAATATACACGAGAATAGACTAGCGTATTACTGCTTGCAGTGAAACCCGGTCATGCAACGCCTTGGCCTGATCATAAATCCCATCCGCCGTGAGACCATACTTTTCTCTGAGCAAATCCTGAGGCCCTTGTTCAATGTACCAATCTGGCAATCCGAGTACTTTGGTCGGCATATTCCAACATTCTTCTTCGGATAAAAACTCGAGTACGGCGGATCCAAACCCGCCCATCCGGCACCCTTCTTCAACCGTAATTACGCATTTCACTTTTTTGACAATTTCTCGAATTAGATTTTTATCTAGAGGTTTCACAAACCGTGCATTAATGACAGCCACCGATACCCCTTCTTCTTGTAAACGCTCAGCCGCTTTCACTGCCTCCGAGACCATAACCCCAATCGCGATAATTGCCACATCTCGCCCATCAGATAACAGTTCACCCTGGCCTATTGAAAGAGGAATTGGCTCAGAATCTAAAGGCACCCCAAGGCTACTGCCGCGAGGATATCGCACCGCCACAGGACCATCATGGACCAATCCTGTTTGGACCATATGTTGAAGTTCATTTTCATCTTTTGGGGCCATAATTACCATATTGGGCACATGCCGAAGAAACGCCAAATCAAAAGCCCCATGATGGGTTGTCCCGTCTTCAGCCACCAATCCTCCCCGATCAATACAAAAGGTCACCGGCAGATTTTGGGTTGCCACATCATGCACAACCTGATCATAGGCCCGCTGCAGAAAGGTCGAGTACATACAGATAACCGGCCGCATATTATCAGCGGCGAGACCAGCGGCATATGTCACTGCATGCTGCTCGGCAATCCCGACATCAATCAAACGGGAGGGAAACTCCTTTTCAAACTCCGACATTCCCGTTCCCTCGCACATCGCAGCCGTAATGACTAACACCCGGTTATCTTTTTTAGCCTGACGGATCAGTGTTTTAGCGGCGATGGAACTATACGAGGGGTGACCGGGCTTTTTCATCGGTTGCCCAGTCTTCGAATCAAACGGTGAACAGGCATGGAACCAAACTGGATTCTTCATTGCCGGCTGGAAGCCCAATCCTTTTTTGGTAATCACATGCAGGAGAGTTGGCCCTTTTAATTTCAAAACATTCTCCAACGTTGGGAGTAAATGTTCAAAATTGTGTCCATCAATTGGACCGACATATCGAAATCCTAATTCTTCAAATAGCAGCCCAGGGAGTAATAAGCCTTTCGCCAGCTCTTCAGCCCGAATCGCCATTCGCTTTACAGGTTCTCCAATTTGAGGAATGGTTTCCAGGAGTTGAGAGGTTTCCTCACGAAGTCTTGTGTAGAACTCCCCGGTAAAGGTCCGATTAAGATAGGCGGAAATAGCTCCGACGTTTCGGGAAATCGACATTTGATTATCGTTGAGGATCACCACACAGTCCCGGCCCATATCTCCGGCATGCTGCAATCCTTCCAGTGTCATTCCAGCCGTGAGAGCCCCGTCCCCTACCACGCAAACTACCTTGTTGGACTTGCCTAATTGCTCACGTGCCTCCACAAAGCCCACGGCAGCAGACACTCCGGTTCCGGCATGCCCGGCATTAAATGTGTCATAGATGCTTTCTTCTCGTTTACAAAATCCGCTTATGCCCCCAAACTGGCGCACCGTATGAAATTGTTCACGACGACCCGTTAAGAGTTTGTGTGTGTAAGCCTGATTACTGGTATCCCACACAATTTTATCGTCCGGCGTGTTCAATAAATACTGCAAAGCCACCGTCAACTCCACCACACCTAGATTGGAGGCCAAATGCCCACCCACATGGGAGATCACTTCTATAATGAGTTCCCGAATTTCCTGACAAAGTTCAGGGAATTGGTCCCGAGAAAGCTTCTTTAAATCTGCTGGACTTTCAATCCTCTTTAGCAAGGACATCGCGCATCCTTTCTTGTAGAACCTAACGTGTTGTAGGGGAAAAACTAAAAATGTCCAAGATCCGACATGATTACCGGAAATCTTCCCATAGCTGCTATTGCCTGTCAAGCATTTGATCTAACTTCAGGGATGAGCGTCAGAGCGGTCAACATCCACCTGGCTGAGGGTCCGCTGGAGCAAGAACTGCGCTTCCGGCCGATGAATCCGTTCCCATATCCATCGCTTTTGAAGAGGGGGGGAATTTACAACCCGCGTTAGCTCCCTCACTGCCTCCAAATTTTGTCCGCGTTTCAGGTACCATTTCGCAAGATCCAACCCTGCCGGCGCGTATCTGGTATCAAGGGAAGCTGCTTTTTTCAAATGCTCTCCAGCTAGGTTCTGATCGCCTCCTAACATCCAGGGTAACTCCTCATACATCCGCCCTAACATATGGTGAGCCTGAACATTTTCCGGATCAAGCTCCAAAACCCGATTCACATGTTTCTTTAACTTCTGAATCGTCAATGCCGCTCCAACCAAACCCTCCAACTCCGCAGCACTCCCGAGATTGGCGGCAAACAAAAAATGGGCCTCTGCAGAAGATTCACGAAGATCTAAGGCTTTTTGGGCGAGACGGGCTCCCTCCTGGAAAACTGCCAACTTCTGCTCCCGATCAACGTACACCCCGTACCCCAGATCCAAATACAATCCAGCCATCCGAAGCAAGCGAGTGAGGTCGTTCGAATGAGCGGCTCCCTCACTCACCAAATTCTCCAGCTCCCTTTCAAGACGATCGGGATTTTGCTGGTCGGTTGAGTCTTCACCCTGCAATGCCCCAGAAGGGAATATGAAGACTCCTCCCATTAGGAGGAGTAACCCTATTGGCACAAATAGACGCATATGACTGGATCTTGTCAATACATGTTTTCCGGAAGAACAGATCGAGTATGAGCTACATCAGAAAGGATAATTAAGGCCAGCAAATACCGCTCCACCTTCCCTGCTATACCCCCAATCCACCCGAGCCATAACATTGGGGCGGACAATGGCTCGAAATCCTACTCCAGGAGTAACTTCCCAATCATGAAATTGACGAAATTTAAAATCCTTATAGGTTCTCCCCATATCCACAAATGGCGTTAACTCACATTCTATACTGACATTGAACATCTTCAGGCCAAATAGATGTATACGTTCCTCCACATTAAATGCCACCATGTGTTTATCAATAAACCGATCCCTTCCATATCCTCTCAAGCTGTCTTCTCCTCCCAAGGAACTTTGTTCGTAAAAGGGGATCCCATCGCCAAAACTTAATTGCAGCATCGCTCTCGCCACAAATATATACCGTTTGGAAGGACTCGGAATCAGGTGCCTGATATCAAACCCTGAACGAAAATACATCAGATCCTCTTCTTTCCCAAAGTCAAAGTTCTGCGCTAATTCCCCAAATGCTTCAACTCGGGTACCCGCTGTCGGGGTATTGAGATTATCTCTGGAATCATATTGGAACACCAGACGGTGGGCCAAAATCGTCGCACCTTTTATCCCCGGATCCCGGGGGAAACGATCCTTTGTATATGGCTCGTCATCTACACCTCCCGGTTGAATTTCAACATTTCGAAACCTCTGGTTGACAGATAATCGCGTCACATCATTCAAATGGATACCAAAGTTCCAATGGATTTGAATTTCACGCCCCGTATAGTTGGATTCATTCCCTTTGGGAGTGGTTTGCCCTAAGCCATAAAACCGCTTGGTCGCATTTTTGAAAAACTGTGCCCCAACATCCACAAAAAACAACCCTTCGATAAACCCAGGATCCTGGTAACGAAACTTCAGCTTTCGTTCAATTTCCTCAGTATATGAACCGACTGTCTCCATTTGCCTTCCACCAGACCAATAATGAAAATAGTTCAAGGTTCCCCGGACTCCTAAAAATGAATTGTGAATCAGCATCGGGGCAAAGAGAGAGCGAAGGTTACCTTCCGCATCTGAATTCAATGACGGGGCGATCAACCCAAAGTCTTGTCCATCATTTTTGGAAGTGGAAAACGCAGGAACCACAAAAAGAGAATTTTCGGCGAGGACCATGGAGGAGGGAGAGATAACGCCGCCTAAGGCCAGGCACGACAACACCAGGCCCCACGAACGAAACGATATCACAAAACCGACTCCTTAGGACGGAGTCCCCAGGTCGGCTTTTGAACGGAGCTTCTCGAGAAGAGCTTCAAACGATGAGGAGTTAATTATACGAGAAAATTGCCCACGGTAATTTTTCATCAAACTTACTCCATCAATCACTACGTCATACACCCGCCACTCTCCATTTTTTTGCAAGAGACGATAGTCCAAGGGTATTTGCACTTTAGGGGACACCACTTTGGTCTGGACTTCAGCAAATTCCCCCTTTTCGCGTTCTTTGAGGTACTCCACTTCTTCCCCAGAATACCCGTCTACATTGCCGACGTAAGAATTTGCCAAAAACTGCTGAAATAAAGTCACAAATTCTTGTTGTTGCTCTGCACTTAACCCCTTCCACTGAGAAGGCAGGGTACGCTTGGCCATTTCGGCATAATCAAATCGCTTTCCGATAATTTCTTCCAGCTTGGCTCTTCGTTCCGTCTCTCTCGCAGGGTCCTTCAACGCTTGATCCCTCAGCACCACAAAAACCTGATCAACGGTTTCCTTGACTGCCCCTGTTGGAGTACTTCCTCCCCATGCAGCAGTCAGACAGGCAAGAGAAACTACTATCCAGCCAAGAAATATGACCGCCACATTTCTTAAAGAATTTTTAAACTGCAACCTTTGAAGTTCACCTGCTATTGTCCCCATCTTTAACTCAGGCTTCTTAACCCATTCCCTTTGCATATTTCCTCCACATCCATTACATCAAACAAGCATCACTCAACATTGCCATGGATAAATTGACTAATCACCTGCTCTAGGTCAATTCCGGACTCAGTGTCCACAATGGTCCCACCAGCCTTCAACCGTTCTCCCGCCCCGCCGGGTGATAATTCCATGAATTTTTCTCCGATAATGCCACGAGTCTTGATTGAAGCAATCGCATCGTCAAACACCGGGACCCCATCCTGGATCGCAAGGACCACTTGAGCCCGATCTTCTTTCAAGCCGATTTTTTTTACTCGGCCCACCTCTACTCCTGCGATTTCAACCGACGCTCCGTTTTTCAAGCCGGAGGTGGAGGAAAATTCTGCCTGGAGTTCGTAATAGTCCCCTCCAACCAGCTCAAGCTTTCCAAGTTTGATCGCCAAATACCCAAGACAGATGACCCCCACCAGCACAAATATTCCGACGATTAATTCAAGTTTTCCACGTTCCATCATATTAATTACGGTAAGGTTAATTGATGATCATTTGGGGCAAGGCCCGGGAAGGAGAATGCGTATAATTCAGCGTGACACCAATATCCATCTCACCGCCTAACCCACTCTCGAGAGCCAGGAGATTCAGACTGGAGCAAGGTGATTGCCATTATTAACCGAAATAAACTCACGCACCACAGGATCGGCAGTCTGCTGAAATTCATCTGAAGGACACATAGCAATAATCTTTCCATTCTTTAACATAGCAACCCAATCAGAGATAGGGAAGATCTCTGGGATTTCATGACTCACCATAACACCGGTAAACCCAAAGGTTTTATGCATAGCCAAGATGAGATCATGGATGGCATGGGCCATCAACGGGTCCAACCCCGTCGTCGGTTCATCAAACAAAATAATCTCCGGCCCCATTACCAGTGCCCTGGCCAATCCTGCACGTTTCTTCATTCCTCCGCTCAGTTCTGCAGGAAATTTATGGCCCATCTTGTCCAACCCTACCCTCTCCAGCATCTCCGGTACCCATCGGCAAATTTCCTGGTCGGTCATCATGCGTTTTTCCCGCAAGGGAAAGGCGACATTATCAAATACATTCATAGAATCAAACAAGGCAGCCGATTGAAATAACATAGCAAATTTTTTGCGTATGTCATTTAATTCTTGTTCATTAATATGTGTAAGGTCCGTTCCATCAATAATAACCCTGCCTCGATCAGGGCGAATCAATCCGATGATGTGCTTAAGCATCACACTTTTTCCCTCACCGCTCGGACCGATTATTGTCGTAATTTTACCTTTAGGAATATCGAGAGTGACCCCTTTGAGCACAGCCTGCCCCCCTAAAGTCTTCTCGACCCCCTCCAGCTTAATGACCATCGGTAGACTTGTAGGCATGCCTAACGTTACATAAGGACCGAGGTTAAAAAATAGTCCCACACCAAAATAAGAACTGCCGCCAAGACCACAGATTCCGTGGTAGCTTTTCCTAGACCCTCGGCACTCATTCTCGTGTAATACCCTTTATAGCAGCAGACCCAGCTGATAATCAGGCCAAAACTAATCGATTTTAAAATCCCCCCATAAACATCTTTCCATTCCACCGCTGATTCGATTGAACTCCAATAGGATCCCCCGCTGACTCCGAGCAGCTTGACCCCAACCAGATACCCCCCCCAAATTCCTACCACGTCAAACATAGCAACCAGCAAGGGCACTGAAATAAGCGACGCAACAACCTTGGGAGTAATCAAATACTGCAAAGAATTAATCGCCATGGTCTCCAATGCGTCAATTTGTTCGGTAATACGCATAATCCCAATTTCTGCGGTCATGGCTGACCCCGCGCGAGCCGTCACCATCAACGACGCTAATACCGGACCTAGCTCACGGATCATGCTTATCGCCACAGCCGACCCTAGCAAACCTTCGGACCCAAACTTCCTCAGGGAATAGTACCCTTGAAGAGCTAACACCATCCCGGTAAATAAGGCTGTCAGAATCACCACAAAAGACGACTTGAAACCCACAAAATGCATTTGTTTGATAATTTGAGCAATTCTCACCGGTGGCCGGAAAAACCATCCAAACGTCCGTATCAAAAACACAAACATGGCCCCCATTTCTTCTATCAAGAAAAGAGTCCGTTTCCCAATATGTTGCAATAATATCATGAAATTTTCGCGCCAGATTTATTGATGGCCATGGAGAACGTAGGGGCTGAAACAATCGAAAAAAAATTTTCAAAAAAACTAGAAAGTTGGTTTCCTGCCCGCTTCGAATTCCGATACAAACGGAAAATGCCCTCCCAACATCGAGGTGAGGAGAGGACCTGTCCTATACCTCCGACCCACCCAAATGGCTTGAGAAATTTATTGAAGTCTACCGGTAAATCCTCGTTAACACCATCAGAAATCGCACGAATAATCAGAAAAGGTAAACCGTGCTGTTTCGCCACCTCCCCTATAGCTCCACTCTCCATATCTACAGCCATCGCTCGGGTCTGTTCCCCCAGAATACGTTTTTGTGAAGCCTGTGTCAGCACTTGATTCGTCGTTACGAACCGACCACATTGAAGAAGGCCCCCATCCATTAATGGAACTCTTAATGCCGCCTTGACCCACTCAGGATGACACACAATTCGTGGCAGATCAGAATCAGAGAACCTCTCTGTAGACTGCCCCAACAGAACCTCTTGACCGATCACCAGCGACCCGATTGGGGAAAAACTGAGAGCGCCGGCAAAACCAGTAGAAATGACGACATCCCATGCTTCGCTCTTTAGAATTTGCCGGGTAACCCTTTCTGCCTTTCCTGGACCTATTCCGGTCTTCACCAACAAGACATAGGTTGAGGCGCCTTGACTCTCTAAGGCAGCATACCCCTGGCGATTGGCAGAACGCACACAGGGAAGAGTCCGACCAACAGCGTTAAACTCTACATGGGTGGCAGTCAATATGACGATTCTGGTCAGAGGAGGCTCCTGCCATCGTCGGGGAATGGGAAATACGCAAAAGGCGGGCAGTCAGGACCGAAATTACACAAGCGTACTCTGTCGTCTGGCCACTTGTGCGGCCTTTCGTAATTGATCGGCCCTTGCTTCCCCGGTTATTTTTACATTCCGGTACATACCCAGGGCCCAGATGGGAAAATATTTAAAATAGCCATGGTACCGTAAATAGAAGACCCTGGGGAAGCCGGTACCCGTATGAAAAGGCTCATCCCAAACTCCATTTTCACGTTGATGGCGAATGAGCCAATTGACTCCCCGGACAACACTAATGGAGTCCGATTCTCCAGCTTGAAGGAGGGCCATGAGCGCCCAGGCCGTTTGAGATGCCGCACTTTCTCCTTGCCCGGCCTTCTCCACTTCAGCATAGGTAACACAGGATTCTCCCCAACCCCCATCAGAGTTTTGAACGGACTCTAGCCAAATCACGGCCTGCTGGACCCATGGCACCGTCATATCCATACCTATCGCACGAAGGCCTGAAAGGACACACCAGGTCCCATAAATATAATTGACCCCCCATCGGCCATACCAACTTCCGTTTGGCTCTTGCTCCTTGCGTAAGAACTCAATTGCAGGACTCACGGCAGGGTGAGACTGGTCAAACCCTAACGTTCCTAACATTTCCAAGCATCGACCGGTTAAATCGGCCGTACTGGGATCCAAAAGCGCCTGATGATCCGCAAAGGGAATCTTATTGAAAATTAATTTATTGTTATCCTTATCATATGCTCCCCAACCCCCATCTGATCCCTGCAACGCCAAAGCCCATCGAAACCCTCGTTGAAGGGTTTCGTCGGAACCGAACATTTCGGCAGAATTGATTTTGGCCAATCCTGTCACCACAGCCGCAGTATCATCGACATCGGGATACCATTCATTTTCAAATTGGAAGGCCCATCCGCCAGACCGAGCTTTTGGAGCCGACACAGCCCAATCCCCCACTTTTCGACACTGACGGGATCGCAACCAGGCATCGGCACGTTGCAGTGCCGGATGGTCCAGCGCAAGGCCCCGTTCAATCAGCGTATTAATCGTTAAGGCTGTATCCCAGACTGGAGAATGACAAGGCTGTAAATGCAGCATAGTGGGCGTTGGGGTGTTACCAGGATTCGAGTAAATTTCAAGTGCTTCTATTTCTCTCAAGGCTTTTTGAACCAACGGATGATCCGTAGAGTAGCCCAAGGCTCGAAGGGCAAAAATCGAATAGGCCATTGCTGGATAGATGGCACCCAATCCTCCTTCTCCACCCATATGTTCAATCATCCAAGACTGTACGCTACTCAAAGCCTTTTTTCGGAGGGCTTTTATGGGATAGGCCTCATATAAACGAAGCAGCCCATCAACCCACACAAAAAAATTCCGCCAGCTCAGGAGCGTCGAATCCCTGTGCAACGGTGGCACATGAGCATAGTCCACATCCTGACGAGGCTGAAGAAAAAGTTCATCAATCCCTTGCTCCTTGGAGATGGTGCACAGAGGTCGATGGGCAAAAATAATTAAGAGGGGGATAATGACTGCACGGGACCAATATGAAACGGCATATAAATTAAAATAAAACCATCGCGGGGCTAAGAATATTTCTGGAGGCATACACGGTATCCCGCGCCAATCATATTGCCCGAATAATGCTAAGGTAATCTTGGTGAAAACATTGGCCTGAACGACACCACCTTTGCGGAGAATTAAACTCCTCGCACGTTGCATCACAGGCTCATCAGGAGAAACCCCGGCCAGCTTGAGCGCAAAATAGGCCTTTACCGTTGCACTGATATCTGTTGGCCCTCCGAAATAAATCGGCCAACCCCCATCCTCGAGCTGAGTATGAAGTAAATATCGCGTTGCTTTCCGCTCCCGATCCACATCAACCACATCCAGAAACCGTCGAAGCATGACATATTCAGAGGTCAGGGTTGTATCCGCTTCCAATTCCTCGACCCAAAATCCCTGTTCAGGATCTTGCATGCTCAGTAACCAGTCCTCCCCTTTTTGAAGAGCTGAATCCAGAGCACTCATATGGCCAAGATTAGCTGTACGCTGGAGGGTACGATCCGGAGAAACATCCGGATGAAGGTTATGGGAAACCAGCTTAAGAGGCGGTGGCTTTTGCTTTACACGATAGGGTCCTAGCTTTGGAGTCAGGTTCTCAAAGATATTCCCCGATAATCGTACTAAGAATTGCTTGAGCAACTTCATGCGGCAGTTCTTTCAGCGATTCAATTTTGTAATAATGCAATTTTGGGGGAGTGCTACCAACACAAGAAAGATTCACAAGACACAAAAAAGCCCTGCTTAAACAGGGCTTTATAACGAAATACGGCTAGACTGTCAAGTTGTTACCACTTTTGCCAGGGAATGTGTTTTGTGTGGAAACGCTCCTTAGGTTGAAAGCAACACAATACGATCACGTTGTTGCTTCACGTGACGCGTTCCGTTTCGCGTATCAAACACCACGGGAGCGTGTTCAACAACAAACTGGTAATCAAAAACAGAATGCGCGGTCAAAATCAGAGCGCACGCACTGCGCTTTAACAATTCAGCATTTATCTGTTGAGATTTATATTCCTTCCCTTGAATAACAAGGGAAGGAGTAAAGGGGTCAGAATATTGAAGCGTTGCACCTTCATGTTGCAACAGTTCCATGACTTTTGTGGCAGGCGATTCACGTGGGTCTTCAATATCGGCTTTATAGGTTACTCCCAATACAAAAATGACTGAATCTTTTAAACATTTCCCTCGCTGATTTAAAATCCGCTGAAGCTTATTCATTACGAAATAGGGCATATTTTCGTTGATCTCCCCCGCCAGTTCAATGAACCTGGTATGGACATCATACTCTTTGGACTTCCAGGCTAAATAATATGGATCCAGGGGAATGCAATGTCCACCCACGCCAGGGCCGGGATAAAATGGCATAAAGCCAAAATTCTTTGTGGCTGCGGCATCAATCACTTCATAAACATTAATATTCATTCGGTCACACAACAAAGTGAGCTCATTCACTAACGCAATATTCACTGAGCGAAAAACATTTTCAAAGACCTTCGCCATTTCCGCAACACGTGGAGAGCTGAGAGGAAAGATTTTCACGATGGATTGTTCATAAAAGGCTTTGGCAACTTCCCCACAAGCTTTGGTGACACCTCCCACCAACTTAAAGGTGTTATGAGTCTTAAACTCAGCATTTCCAGGGTCAACCCGCTCTGGCGAAAATGCAACAAAGAGATCCTTGCCAGCCGTTAAACCCTTTGCTGCCAAGGTAGGCAAAATGACTTCCTCGGTTGTGCCTGGATACGTGGTACTTTCTAATACAACGAGCATATTCGGATGTGAATAATTGGCAAGATGCCCAAGAACCTTTACAATCGCCGAGATATCCGGTTCTTTATTTTTGGTCAGGGGAGTCGGGACACAGATAAGTATCACATCGCACTGCTGCAACACGGAGAAATCAGTTGTCGCCTGTAATTTTTTTTGCTCTACGACTTCTCGTAACTCAGAGTCCACTACATCCAAAATATAATTACGCCCTTGATTCACCATTTCAACCTTGGCTACCACTTCATCTATCCCAAACACTCGGAACCCGGCTTTCGCCTGAAGGACGGCTAAGGGCAGCCCCACATAGCCCAATCCAATCACTCCAACATTGGCTGACCGATTTGTTATCTTTTCGAGTATGTCCACTGATCCCCTCCTCTTGAGGTCATGTTAACCGATTCAGTTAAAGATCGGGGAAAATCAACTTTTCTTGAGTTGGCTCCCGTTAAATGCATAGCACACTGACACAACAAAACTAGGAAGACACATCATTCGTCACATTTGTGAGGATCTTTCCCTCATTGATGGTCCACACGTCGCAGGTTGCATCTCCATCAATGTTTCCAATTGCAACCGCCGTAAAGCCTAATGCACTCACAGAATCCAAATTCGGGTCGGTACAACCGGGAGGTAATGTTCCAAGATTGGCATTGCCGATTTTATAAAAATATCGCTGCGATGACCCACTCATGGCAAATCCAATAGCATTAAAATCATCTACATACCCATTATTTTCAGCAAAATAGGCAATTTCTGCGGTATGGATTGCCACCAAATTGCTTTTAGCCTCGGTTTGTTTGGCTTTGGCTTGGTAACGCAAAAAATTAGGAATGGCTATCGTCGCCAAAATTCCAATAATGGCCACCACAATCATCAGCTCCGTTAAACTGAAACCCTTTTGATCGTTGAGTTGAGTCAGCATTCTACGAAACCTCCATGGAGAACGATCCTCCAACAGATTGTTATATATCTCACCATCGGATGATGTTACACCTGGTTTCTTCAAGTAGCCAGGGCTCCGATATTAATCAACATGGCCTTAAAGACGGCAATGAAACAGCATTAAACGTCACAAAATTCACATAACTGACCATTTCAGCGACACAAAGAATGGAGGGCCACATCCCATGCAAGGCAAAAAAGAAAAGGCGTGACTAATTATTCGCCAGAAAGAAAGCCAATCTTAAGAATTAGCCGCGGAAATTGACTCAGACACGGTACTTATCAAGTAGGCTCACGCCAACTTTTTCAATAAACTGGAGAAATCACTTGATAAATTTATTGGCTAAACCACACGACTAAATATCTAGAATGGTGAGAACCTAAGGGGCCAGGGTAGACTGGTGGGAAAGAGTAGGAATTGGTTCCCCAAAACCGGCCTCACGAAACCGCTTGCCCAGCAACTTATTTGTTGAATCGAGTTGCAGTGAATGAAGCCAGGCCTCTCGTGCCTTATTTCGCTCATCTTGCATTAAGAAAATATCCCCCAAATGTTCATAAATCACAGGATCATCGGACACTAAGGAGACCGCTCGTTGAATCGTTTCCAGTGCTTCTTCAATACGTCCAAGTTTATAGAGTGCCCAAGCTAAACTATCCACGTAATACCCATTGTCCGGTTTTAAGGCGACGGCACGTTGCGTAAGGGACAAGGCCTGCTCACCCTTGATGCCACGATCCGCATAGCTATACCCTAAATAATTTAAGGCATCCGCATGTTCAGGGTCCAAGGCCAGAGTCTCTTCCATTTCCCGGACCACATTATCGAAATGGTCTAATTTGTCATAGACCGTGCCTAAATTAAAATGAAGTTCGGCATTTGAGGGATCATGTTGAATACCCTCCTCCAATCTGGCCTTGGCCTTGTGATACTCTTCCATTTGAAAATGGGTCAGCCCCAACAACAAATACGGCTCCGGCCGCTTAGGATTGAGGCTGACGGCCTGATCCAAATACGAAAGCGCCTCCTGGTTGCGTTTCAACCGGTAAGACACAAAGCCTAAATGCAGAATACTATCGAAAAAAGTGTCGTCCATCTGGACATTTGTTCGATAGGCTTGAATCGCGCGGTCATAATCCTTCATTTCCTCATACAACAATCCCAGGAAGTCACGAACACGCAATTCGTTAGGTCTCACGCGCAAGATGGCATTCAATTGCTCGATTGCAGCTGGGAAGTTCCCCATTTCACCATAGATTTGAGCCTTAAGAATCTGCGCATGCAAATCATCCGAATTTTGCTGGAGAAAATAGTCCAAATGGTTCAAAGCCTTGTCCGTGTTATGTTGGCCAATATACAGCCGAATGACACGTAACCGGAATTCCCTATGGTGCGGGTTAACCTCAACCAAATAACGCTCCAAAAGTTCAATAGCCTCCTGAGGCTCCTCTGCTTCTTCGGAAATGGCCACTAACTTCAGGTATGCTCTTTCAAAAGTCGGATGAAGGGCAATAGCGTCCTGAAAATGTGCTTTGGCTTCCTGTTTCGTTTTCGCCTCCAGAGCGATCACCCCCAAATAATAATGGGCTTCAGCGGAACCAGGCACGTGAAGCAATAAATCATGGAATACGGCTTCAGCCATTTGAAGCTCTTTAATATTCAGCAGAAGAGTCCCATGAGAAATGTATATCCGTTCATCCTGAGGAAAGTGTCGTTCCCCTTCAGACAAAATCTCCACGGCCCGCCCGGTATCACCTCCGCCGGCAAAAATTTTCGCCAAGTCGAAAAACATTGCCGCCTGAGTAATTTCCGACACAGGGATTTGCCTTGCTAAATCCACGGCTTCAGTCAGATGCGACATAGAAAAATGCAGCTTGGCAAGGCGAAACTTTAAAAACTTCGAATCCGCATCAAATGCCAAACCGGCCTGATATTCCTCTAAAGCTGTTGCGGCATTGTTATTCAACTCGGCAAGAGAGCCCCGAAGGAAATGATAGTAGGCCTGAGGGTGGACAGTTTCCCGCGTCACTATGGATGCTTCCTGTCCATTCAAAGTGGGAGGGGGAGCTGTCCCACAGGACACCACCAGAAGTGGAATTCCCCACAATAGGGTTCTCAGACGACCCAACCATATCGGGAATGTCCGTCCTGACCTAACATTCTTAGCCATAGCTTGCACAGTTATAGATTTCATATACTGCCCCTCAACGACTCATTATACTATACCAGCCTGTCTCTCTCTCGTTAAGTTATTAAATTTGGCATACCGGTCATGAAATTGCAGATCCACTTCTCCAATCGGTCCATTCCGATGTTTTCTCACCAGAATTTGCGCAATGCCTTTCTGCTCAGTATCAGGCTCATAAACCTCCTCACGATAGATAAACATCACCACATCGGCATCTTGCTCAATCGCACCAGACTCGCGCAAATCAGCCAGAACGGGGATGGGCGGTTTTCGATTTTCCACCGCCCGACTCAACTGAGAAAGAGCAATCACAGGAATATTTAGCTCTTTTGCCAATCCTTTCAGGGCCCGGGAAATATCCGAAATTTCTTGTTGGCGAGATTCTGAATCTCCACGCCCCTCCATCAATTGCAAATAATCAACCACCAGGAGATCCAACCCATGTTCGGCTTTCAATCGTCGAGCCTTCCCTCGCATCTGCTGAAGAGTCAAATTTCCAGAATCGTCTATGAAAATCCTGGCCTGTTCCAACCGACTTGCTGCTTCAGTTAAGGCTACCCAATCATGTTTAGTCAACTGCCCGGTCCGAAGAGCATGAGAGTCCAACAGCGCCTGGGAACTCAACATACGCAAAACCAGCTGCGCCCGGGACATTTCTAAACTAAAGATTCCGACTACGGCATTGGATCGAAGCGATGCATATTCGACCATCCCTAAGGCCAAGCTGGTCTTCCCCATACTCGGCCTACCCGCCACAATAATTAAATCAGATGGTTGAAGCCCGGCCAGCATATTATCCAAGTCCGAAAACCCGGTTGGCACCCCGGTGATCCGTTCCTTTCGGCTATACAACCGGTCAACAATCTCAACACTATCCTTAATAATACTACTGACGGGCGCAAACGTTCCTCCTAAATGCCCCTGAGCCAATCGAAAAATTTCCCGTTCGGCAAATTCAAGAAGTTCATTCGTCCCGGTCGTCCCCTCATAACCTCGCATGGCCACCTCGGTGGCGGTTTGAACAAGGCCACGAAGCAAGGATTTATCGCGAACAATATTACTGTGATACCGGATATTGGCGGCACTGGGCACCACCTGTACGATTTCTGCAATATACGAGGCACCCCCGATCTGGTCGAGTTCGCCGGTCCCTCGCAAATAGTCTGTCAGGGTAATTTGATCAACCGGTTGATTCCGCTCTGACAATGCCACCATGCCACGATACACGATCCGGTTGTCCGTTCGATAAAAGTCATCCTCCGACAAGATTTCCATCGCTCGATTAAGCGCCGCATTATCAAGAAGAATGGCTCCAAGGACGGATTGTTCCGCTTCAAGATTTTGGGGAGGAACTCGGACCTCTGGGGCTTCAGATATTGCCATGGCTGAATGCTTGTAACCGTTGAGGAAGCTCTTGAACCAGCATCCGGGTTTGCCGGGGCTTTTGAGAATGTGAGGTGAATTCTAATAGGAGCACCGATTGCGGGGTGGAAGTCTTTCCTTCAAAAATCATTGCACAAGGCACTCCTCGACGCCGAGCAACTGTGGTGACCCAGCTCAAAGCTGATTTTGGAGAACCTTCTATCATTTCTTCAATCACACAAATCCCAATCCCCCGTAATCGTTGCGCAAGAGCAAATGATGCCTCAGATTGATGAGAAGAGGTAAAAATTCTCACAGGCTTCAATCCATTGCCTCCCACCTTACCTCCCCTTTCCAAGGCGGAAAACACGCGGTCCAAATCCAATCCCAATCCAATGGCGGAAAGGTCCCGGCCAAACCGCCCAACCAAATGATTGTAGCGCCCTCCTCCTCCGATTTCACTGCCGAACGTAGAAGTAAAGACATCAAACACCACACCATCGTAATAGTCAAAACCACGAAATTCCCCAAGATCCAAAAGAATATGATCTTGGACGCCGCTTGCTATCAATTGCCGATACACCTGCGTTAGACGTTGGAGGGGCTCAAGCAATTGCTTATCCTTTCCAGCGATTCGCATTCCCCATTCCAGCACTTCGTCTCGGCCGTACCGTTCGGGCACCTGCAAGATGTCCTTTACCTTAGAACGAGATAACTTTTCAGTCTCTAAAATTTTTTCCAGCTGTGGAAGGTCTTTATGGGCTGCCGCGATTTCTGCCTGCTTTCGCCCGCTAAGAGACAGGCCGGATTGGGCCAACAACGCTTTAAAAAATCCGACATGACCAAGAGAAATTTTCCATTCCGGCAACCCAATCCGTTCCAGAAGCCCCGCCAATAAGGTCACGACTTCGGCATCACTTTGAGAAGTATCATTGCCAAGCAGTTCAAACCCGACCTGAAATACTTCACGATCCCGTCCACGATGTTCCGGTTCATACCGAAAAACCGTGGTCCGATAGGAAAACCGCAAGGGAAGAGTATCTCCTCCAAGGCCCATGGCCACCATCCGGGCAATCTGAGCCGTCGCATCTGGTCGCAAGACCAGGATTCTGCCTGACCCCCAATCCGCAAATTTATAGCATTTCTCAAGGATTTCAGGGGCCAAGCCCACGGCTAACACATCAAGATACTCAAAGGTAGGCAGAATGATTTCCTGATAGCCCCAGGTTGAACAATGGGCCAACAATTGATCTTCCAACCACCGAACGCTTTGCGCCGTATGGGGAAGTAATGTGGCTGTGCCAATGGGGATAAGCGAGCGGGGTGGTTTCATGAGGCGTAAGGAAGAGAACCTGCCAACTCGAAATGTTTGGCTAAGATAGTCTGCAGAAAGCAGCCGTCCAACTAGTTGAGATCAACCATGCGAACAGACAGAATATCTTTCTCTTTCTTGAGAAGATCCAACACGGCGGAATCAAGCGGGGCATCCAGACCAATAATCAGCAGTGCTGATGCACCACGCTCGACTCTGGCGCATTGCATCCTGGCAATGTTGACATCATGCTGACCTAAAATCTGACCAACCATACCGATCACCCCAGGGCGATCCACGTTATCGATCAAAATCATCTGGCCTTCAGAGACCACCTCAACCTGGAATTGGTTTATTTCGACAAAACGCGGTTCTTGACGATGAAAAAGAGTTCCACCCAGGGAATATGTACGAGAACCAGCTTCGACTCTGATCCGGATTAAACTGGAGAAGTCTCCGGCATCACTACTCTTCACTTCCTTAACTTCAATACCACGTTCTTTTGCGACGATAGGGGCATTTACGTAATTAATGACATCTTCCAAAATAGGAGAGAGGAGGCCCTTTAACACAGCGACGGTCACAGGTGCCACGGTAAGTTGAGCCACTTCACCAAAATATTCAACGGTAACGGATTTAATCCCTCCATCTAATAATTGAGCCTGGAATCGACCCATGCGCTCTGCCAAGACCAAATAGGGTTGAAGTTGGGGGAGCGCCTCAGGTGCCACGGAGGGAACGTTCACAGCTCCTCTGGCAATGCCTCGCTTGAAATAATCAACGAATTGTTCGGCGATTCCAATTGCCACATTTTCTTGAGCTTCTTCGGTAGAAGCACCTATATGAGGGGTGCAGATGAAGTTATCAAGATCCATGAGAGGGTGCTTGGGATCCACTGGCTCATTTTCAAACACATCAAAGGCCGCCGCGGCAACTTTCTGGGATTTCAAGGCTTCGCATAAATCCAGCTCATTAATGATACCGCCTCGGGCACAATTCACGATCATGACCCCATCTTTCATCTTGGCTATGGTCTCGGTGTTAATGAGGCCTCTCGTTTCATTGGTCAATGGCGTATGGACCGAAATCACATCAGAACGATGGAACAATTCATCTAAGTCAACCACTTCAATCCCCATTTGCTTGGCCCGCTCCACGGCCAAATAGGGATCATAGCCAATGACATTCATGGACCATCCCTGGGCCAATTTGGCAACATACGAACCAATCTGGCCTAACCCTACCAAACCCAAAGTTTTATTATAGAGTTCTGTTCCCATGAAACGGGTTTTTTCCCACTTACCTGCCTTCATGGACATGGTCGCCTGAGGAACCTTTCGACTCATCGAGGCTATCATCGACATCGTGTGCTCCGCAGTGGTAATGGTATTTCCACCTGGAGTATTCATGACTACAATACCGCGCCGGGTTGCCGCCTCACTGTCAACATTATCCAAACCGGTTCCGGCACGCCCCACAATACGAAGACGAGTGCCTGCCTCAATCACGTCTTTAGTGACTTTGGTTGCAGACCGAACAACTAAACCTTCATATTTGGGAATTTCTTGAAGCAGTTCCTCTTTCGTGAGCTTGGTTTTCACATCCACCGAAAATCCGGCCCGCTCTAAGACTTCAACTCCTTTAGGGGAAAGGCTGTCACTCACTAAAATATTCATAATATCTCCAATATAGGGGAGGCCCCACTTTAGTAGTTCTCAGAGGAAAATCTTGCGCACTCATGCCATTTTAGGGGACATCTCACTCACACGCAGGATTGTCGCAGACATATCGGCACCATTTATCTTGTATCTTGGCGAGCCATTCGTAACCGGATATCCGTGGATTCGTCAGGCTTTGCGTTTCTCAAAGTCCGCCATAAAGTCAATTAACGCATCAACCCCAGCTTCAGGCATCGCATTATAAATACTGGCGCGCATTCCGCCAACTGAACGATGGCCTTCAAGTGTGGTTAATCCTGCCTCTGCCGCTCCTGCAAGAAAGGCCTTATCCAAATCCGGATTGGCCAAAACAAAGGGAACGTTCATCCAGGAACGAGAGGCCTTTTCTACGGGATTTCGGTAAAATCTCGACCCATCAATGGCTGCATAGAGTTTACCGGCTTTCCGTTGATTGATCGCACTCATCGCCGGAAGCCCACCTTGCTTTTTTAACCATTTAAACACCAAACCCGCAATATACACAGCATAAGTTGGCGGTGTATTCAGCATAGAATCCGCTTCTGCTTGTTTGGCATAATCGTACACACTTGGGGTAATCGGCAACACGTTTCCAATCAGGTCGTCCCGCACAATCACTAATGTCAAACCGGCTGGACCAATATTTTTTTGTGCGCCGGCATAAATGATTCCGAACCGACTGACATCAATGGGACGGGATAAAATGGTTGATGAAAAATCGGCAACTAACGGTACCTCACCGGTATCTGGGACCCAGTGAAACTCCACGCCACCGATCGTTTCATTGGGCGTGTAATGCACATAGGCGGCATCTTGACTTAATGCCCAACCTTCAAATGGCGGAATACTCGTAAAGTTATCGCTTTCGGAAGATGCCGCAACATTAACTGTACAATATTTTTTGGCATCGCTTACGGCTTTTTTGCCCCACGCACCCGTCAAAATGTAATCAGCTTTACTTTTCCCACGCAGGATATTCATGGGAATCGTGGCAAATTGCGTTGACGCCCCGCCTTGCAAAAAAAGCACTTTATAATTAGCAGGTACTCCCAATAAATCGCGGACATCTTGCTCGGCTTCTGCAGCCACCGAGACAAACTCTTTCCCACGATGACTCATTTCCATGATTGATGCGCCACAGCCATGCCAATCGGGCAATTCGGCTTGAGCCTGCTTTAACACCTCTTCCGGCAAGATCGCCGGACCCGCACTAAAGTTATATAACCGCGCCATTATCTGACTCGTCCTCCATGCCTAAACCGGCGTCATACCTATTGAATTCCAAACTGCACCAGCGTGAAAAAGAGGTTACGCTAGCACAGGGTCCTAGACCAGTCAAGAAGAGAACCGAACCTTGTTATTCCAATTTTGGATATCCTACAATGCCCCGCGATTGGAGAATGCTTTTATAGATTTTCAAGAAGGTTGGAGAACAACTTGGGAACACAAACAGGTCTGAGATTGGAACAACGGGGGGACGGGAATTACTATAAAGTCATTCTCCACATCGGGAGTACATTGATCCCTATCAGTGATGACATTGTTGAGGAATTGCGAAACCAGACGGCGCTTCCACCAGATCAATTTTTCGCGCTTTTCGTCAATAAGGTGGGATACTCATCCTACTTACAAGAGCAGATCCGCCAGGAAGTACGAAACACCGGAGACCTCAATCCTCAAATATCAGTTATTCAAGAATTCTTTCGGCGGGAATAACTTCACGCCCATTTCGAAGCATGCCTGATGCCTGCCCCCTCCTGCTATCTAATCTATCCAAGCAATTTATCCATAAAATTGAGAATGCGCATCTTTTTATCCGGGTCTTTTTCTAAAGCCAACGCCCGCTGATAATGCTGCACCGCCAATTCCGGCTTGCGCTTTTCTTCATAGATCCGGCCAACCCCGAAGGTCGCTTGGGCATCCTCAGGGTTTGCTTTGAGCGCTCGACTAAAATAATCCATGGCAAAATCATCTTGCCCCTTATCATATAAAAACCAGCCGATCGCGGTGGCGGCCGGCGCAAAGTTTGGTTCCAACCGAAGGGCCTCTTCGTACTGTCGTTTCGCTAAATCCAGCCTTCCCTTATTTTCATAAAGCCCTCCCAAAGCGAAATACACTTCAGCATCATTGGGATTAATCTGCAACGCCTTTTTATATTCTTCAATCGCCGGCTCAATTTTACCTTGTTCCGCTAAGGCGCAGGCTAGATTGGTATGCCCAAAGGCATCATCGGGACGGAGTTTCAGGACTTCCCGATATTGTGGAATGGCCATTTCCAGCTGCCCTTGATCCTGATAGGCGACCCCGAGTTTGAGGCGAGCTGCCACATAGGAGGGGTCCCGCTTAATCGCTTCGCGGTAGGCTTTAACAGCCTGATCGATGCGGTCTTTGGCCTGATAAATTTGCGCCAAAAAAAAGTATGGATAGGGAGAGTGGGGAGCCAACGCTCCGACTTGTTCATAACTGGCCATCGCCTCCTCCAACCGTCCGGATTGGGTATAAAACACGCCTTCAAACAATAAAAAATTCGGCGCATCCGATCCCTGAACCCTCAAGCGCGCCATCCACTCCTGAAGCAGTTGCACATCGGCCTCTTCTCCAAAAGCCCGAGGATAGACCTTCCAGGCTTCGGCAAAATTCCCCCGCAACATGTACACGACATTCAGCGCGAAATAGGGCAAAGGCCCGCAGTCAGCCTGTTCGGACCACTGTCGCGCCTCTGCATAGACCACATCCCATTCTCCTTGGCAAATGGCGTCATTCATTACCTGCTCATAATCTACACTCATGCCCACATCCTTTTAATTGAATTCAATAATGCCTATTCATTCGCTAACGCGTCAGCGAGTCTTCAATATCCGGCGACGTGGCCTCCATGAGGCTTCCTAGATACGGGTGTCGCTCAAGCATCTTTTGCTTCATAAGCCAGGCCACGGTTCGATACGACCAATGGCCCTTGACCCCGGACCGCAATTTGGCAACATACTCAACTTCAGCAAAATCCATTTTAAACAAACACCGGACACGAAACCCAAAGGGAATGGCATAGAGAGCCGCCTCCTGATTGCTGACACGCAACCGCTCTATATCCAGTCGCACGGCATCCATGGCTTGCCGATATTCTCTCTCCACCCCTGCCTCCGATAAAACGGACGGCACCTCGTACCCATGAATCGTCGTGAAATTTTGCTGAATCTGCTGACAACGGCGGTGCCGGTGCATATCCCGCCACCCACCGATATCCATCAGAATGTCAAAGATAAAGGCATACCCGGAACGGAATTCCTTTATCAAATCGTCATGAGGACCACGACCGCGTAGCGCGGCATCGACCACTTCCTGTTTCTCCTTTTCCGACCACTGTTGTACCCACTCAAGGAGAACCCGATAAGGGGCATGGCTCACTCGGTATACGAGCGTCGTCACTAATTCATCCAACGGCGCATGCGGTTCCAACAAATCAACCGGCTGATTCCTCCCTTTCCAGGATTGCGGATCATCATAGCCGGCCTGTTTGAGTCGCCCTTTGACCTGGCGAAGCACGTCCTTGTATACCGAACCTTGATATTCGTTAGCCCCCGCATACCGGGATAAGGTCGGCGCCAAGGCCTCTAACCCTTTGGTCTCTTCTTGCTGTAATTCGGCCCACACCGTTGAAGGTGACTTGGCACACGCATCCTTCAGATCTTCTCCAATCCCCTTCAATTCCGGCAATTGGGCAGACAGCAACCGCGTGATTTGCTTTTCCAATGTGCGAATACTGACCACCTGCCCAACATTCGTCATGGCCGCCAGTGGAAGCAGATAGCGAATGACATCATAGGTTCGAGCACTGATGGTTCGATCATAATCTGCAGGCTTCATACTCGCCGGCCTGGGATACCGCTTCCCCAGATGGGTTTGGATCGGATCTTTCAACAACCGATAAATGTTATAGAGGCTGCCAAGGATACCGCGATACTCCCCTTCGATTTCCGTATTCGCAATCTCGCTAGGCACGTAACAGCCGGCTGCCGCAAAATTTTGATAGCGGCTGGATTTGGCTTGCCCATCCCACAGAGGTTCATCCTCAAGACGAATAGCCGCAAGTTCGGAGATCTGCTCGAAACACACAGTCGCATGCCCCAGATCGGCAATCGAGCCGTGCCCATAGGCAAAATAAAACTGCTCCCAAAATTTTTCGGAAGAATGGGAATGGACCCAACGCAGGCTCTCCTCAATAGAGTCCGGTGAACGACTATATCGAGCCAGGGCATAGGCAGATTTTTCCGGCGGCATCGGGGCTAAAGCAATCACTTTCCGATTTCGTTGTTCGTCGCTCATCAATTCAATCCTTCCAACTTATCCCGAAGAACACACCATCGAAACAGAGAAGACGACACTATAGTCAGACAGGAGTGACATCTCAAGTCAGGCATTATCTCTCCGCCGGACATCCCCCAAAGACCTTGAAAGTACCTGACACCTACACTACACTCCACCGGATTTCCAGGTAGAATTCCAATACTCAATGAATATTTCCGATCGACAATCCATGCATGGCCAATGGTCCTCCCGATGGACCTTTATCCTCGCGGCCACCGGTGCGGCCGTTGGGTTGGGCAATATTTGGAAATTCCCCTATCTTACGGGACAAAATGGAGGGAGTGCCTTTGTTCTGGTGTATGTCCTCTGCGTGGGAGCCCTGGGGATTCCCTTAATGATGGCCGAAATTTTGTTGGGCCGGAGAGGGCGCTCCACGCCAATTCGTTCCATGCAAGTACTGGCGGAAGAAACCAACACCACACAATGGTGGCAAATTGTTGGCTGGTCCGGCACTCTGGCTGGTATGCTGATCCTTTCCTACTACAGCGTCATTGGCGGCTGGACGCTAGCCTATATCTTCAAGTCAGGTGCGGGGACTTTCACCGGAACCTCGGGCCAATTCGCTGCAGATACCTTTAACAATTTTATAGGAAGCGGAGCCACACTCTTCCTCTGGCACACGGTATTTATGATCCTGACCATGACCGTCGTGGCAGGAGGGGTCAAGGGGGGATTGGAAAAAGCGATTCAATTTCTCATGCCGACCCTTTTCCTCCTTTTGCTGCTCATGGTCGCCTACAGCATGACCACGGGGTTTTTTGGCAAAGGTCTGGAATTTCTCTTTACGCCGGACTTCAGTAAATTGACCGGCGCGAGCATGCTGACGGCCATGGGGCAGGCCTTCTTTAGCCTCAGTCTTGGCATGGGCACCATCATGATCTACGGCTCGTATGTTCCCAAGGACACGTCAATCGGCTCCACCTCAATTATCATTGGCCTGGCTGACACCCTGGTTGCCTTGTTAGCCGGCATGGCCATTTTTCCAATTGTATTTGCAAACAATATGGAACCAGGCTCCGGTCCAGGTCTCATTTTTCAAACACTGCCCGTCGCGTTCGGCAACATGCCCGGCGGCCTCGCCTTCGGTTCGCTCTTTTTCATTCTCTTGCTTGTGGCTGCCTGGACGTCGTCGATTTCTTTGATCGAGCCCCTGGTGACATGGCTCATTGAAACTTATGGATTATCACGAATCAAGGCTGCCCTGTATTCAGGGTTCACCACCTGGTTGTTTGGCCTTGGAACAGTCTGGTCATTCAACTGGTGGGCAGAATTCAAATTTTTCGGACTCACCTTCTTTGATCTGTTAGATTTTGTGACATCCAATCTCATGCTCCCACTGGGCGGGATTCTCATTGCCCTCTTTGCCGGCTGGCTCATGAAGGCCGAAAGCACCCAATCCGAACTCAACATCCAGCATCCCAGCCTCTACTTTGCCTGGCAGTCCCTTGTACGCTACATCGCCCCCATTGCCGTGTTTATTGTCCTATTAAACGCCATTGGCATTTTATAGCCACAAGACGATAGCTTTCCCTGATCATTCCCACATGCATAAAGCAGAGATCCTGAAGTTTCTGGCCGAAACAGGTCAAGTATTCCACATACTCAACCGACAAGACCCTAAGGAGAGAAGAATTTCCATGAGTGAATTTTCTGCATTAGCGGCCGCCAACTTCCTCACCCAAGCTTCGCTTCCACTCATCCAAGCTGCCGTCGTTCCCCAACCCCAAGGAAACCCGTCGCCTTCCTCCACCCAGGACACGGTATCGCTTTCATCGGAAGCCAAAGCCCTGCACGCCAACCACAAGTAGCCTCAAACTGAACGCTGGCCAAGGCAACCGGAATGGTAAGCCAGGGGACGGCATCGATCATTTCAACTCCCCTCATTAATCCCTCCATCCTTCTTGTCCGGTAATGCCGGGGAATCATTAGCAAGCATCGTTCAACTCTGTCATTCATCCCACCAAATTACAAAGGGGGAGTGTTGAAAAATGCCGCCAACGGCGTTCTCGCCCCTAGGCCGTGCTCAGGTGCTCCTCTGTACACTCCGCTCGTTCAAGCGGCTGCGCCTTTCCTTCGAGCAGCCTAGGACTGGACTGGACCGGCCTTTTGGACACTCCACCATTTTTCTCGGGTGAGCGTCAGTGATTCAGAAGCGGATGAAAAAGCATAATTCTTACAATATTCAGGTGGTATAAAGCAGAGGCTGAAGTAGACATGCTGATCAAAAAAAGGGACACCCTCCCTGAGTCCCGCAATCGTGATGATTATCCGAGGTCGTCACTCGACGCCTCCCACTCAAGGAGGACACCCATGAACTCCTGTGGCATTGATTTGGCAAGCGAAGCCAGTGCGGTGTGTATCGTGAACGAACAAGGCACCCGCGTCCGCGAACAGATGGTCGCGACCGAAGGCCGTGAGTTGGGCAAGGCGTTGACGGGGTTGGGCCGCTTACGATGTGTGGTGGAAGCGGCGCCCTTAGCGGCATGGGTCGCGCAGCAGTTGGAGACGCAGGGGCATGAGGTGATCCTCATTGATCCACGGCGAGCCAAGGCGGTGATTCAGACCAAGAACAAGACGGACAAGTTGGATGCGCGGAATCTGGCGAAACTGGCGCAGGTTGGGTGGTACACAGCGGTGCATCGGAAAACCCCTGCGGCCCGTCTGCAACGGGCCCACCTGCAAGCCCGCAATGGGCTCGTCGAGACAGCCCAAGCCGCTCGGATTCGGGGCTTGTTGCGGGCGCATGGGGTCAAAGTCGGCGCGGTGTCTGCGGGGCAGTTCGTCGCCACCGTGCAGGCCTTGGTGGCGGAGCCGGTTCCGGCTCTGACCACGGCCCTGGAGCCCTTACTTCTGGTTTATCACCAGGCGCAGGAGGGTGCCAAGACGTTGGCCCGTCATGTCACCAAGCAGGTGCAGCAGGATCCGATCTGTCAGCGCTTGAGGCCAGTGCCGGGCGTGGGGCCCTTGGTGGCGGGGACGTCTGTGGCCACGCTCGAGGATCCCACCCGGTTTCGCACCTCGACGCAAGTGGCTGCCTATCTGGGGTTGGTGCCTCGGGTCTATCAGTCCGGGGCCGCCAACTATCACGGACGGATCAGTAAAGAAGGGGGACAAGCTGCGGCGCTGGCTGTTCGTCGAAGCGGCCCATGTCTTGCTGACCCGGACGAAAGGGAGCTGTACGCTCAAACGGTGGGGGGGAAGTGAGCCAAGAAGCGGGGACAGGGCAAGGCGAATGTGGCCGTGGCCCGTAAATTGGCCATCCTGCTCCATCGCCTCTGGATGACCGAAGCGGCGTTTACGCCAGAACCAGGGTGAGCGGGGCTCACCGAATCGACGATCGCCCACGCTCGGGGCAAGCGTGCGTGGAGGCAGGGGTTCGGGGCGGGTGACCTCGTGGACTGTTTGAGGCTCTCGGGTCTCGCGTTTCAGCTTGAGGTCCCGACTCCGACACCATTGTGTGGCGCACAGCGACCACGGAGAGAAGCATGAACTCCGAATCCGACTCACGCAGAAGAAAAATGAACAGGGAGGAGTTGACTCTGCTTTAGAGAAACAGACCCAATGGCGATTCAGTTTCATAAAACGAGCCATCCACTTGAAGTGAAGCGGGAACGAATCCCTGTCTGCAGCCAGCCCAAGCATCTATTCGGCCGCCCGGCAAAATGCCCCTCTGAGTTTATCTGACTCAGGAACCTCAAGACTCACAAGCCATTGGAATCCATTTAAAGCCCGGCTCTCTCTTCGTCCCCGGGAACAATGGCCAGGTGTCTCGGAAAACCGTTTGAGTTGCATAGATTGTTGTTGGGAAATTTCACAGCGTGATCACTGTAAAAAATAAAAATTCTTTTTGGTAGAGGAAAGAAACAGATTTTAAGAGGCTTGAGGAAAATTGCTGTCACTAAATCGATCGGCGTCAGGGCTTCTGGGGTGGCACGGACGGCTCAGACTGGTTTGAGTTGTCCATAGGGAGGGCTTGCTCTGAGAGATGGGCCAGTTGATTGGCCCGGTTGATGAGTTGATCTAACTCGCGGACGGCCAAAGACAGCCTCGCAAGGGGATCTTTCACAACTTTCTTGGATGGCGTATTCAAAGATAAAGGTGAAGATTCCATTTTTTGACCTCAATAGTCCTAAGATTGTAACCCTTTAGAATAAAAAGTTCATTGAATTGTTTGTTCCAATTATGAGAAATTCCTGCTCATTATTTGAATTTCATGAAATGCCCGCAAGGGAGTTGTCGATACCGGAAGCCGAATGACGCTTAACTTGCAAATTTCCCAACTGATTCATCGGCATGATTTTTAGACAAACAAAAGGAATTTACATGTTCAAGGGATTCAAAAGGGAACAATTCATCATCGAAATGATCGCCGTGCTGTTGATGCTTCTTATGATTGGAACGACTTGGGGGGCAGATGTTGATGCGAGAAATCGTGTAACCAAGGGCACCCTCGAATTCGGATTTCTCACCGGGTATTGGCAAGGGAATAACGCCTTCGGGAATGAACCGTCAGCGAATCGCAGTGCTGTCTATTTCCTACCTCAATTGGGACTGGTGTTGACGGATGAGATTGGCTCAGGTTTGACCTCGGGTAATGTCGAAGTGTTAATTGAACCGTTGGCTGCCCACTATTACCAACCGTTTAGCGCCTCAGCGTTCGGAGGCTCATTAATGGTGAAATATAATTTCCTCGACTTTGGACGGTGGATGCCATTTTGGGATGGTGGAGCAGGCATGTTGTGGACGGACCTGGGGCCCCGGATTCCCGAACAAAGCACGCAATTTAATTTCGTGCTCCAAACGGGTCCGGGTGTCTCGTATTTTGTGACAGAGAACACGTCGGTGACCGTCGGTATTCGCTTCCATCATATTTCCAACGCAGGGATTGGTGATCGAAATATTGGATTGAATGGCTGTCTCTTCAACGTCGGCATATCCTTTTTTTCCCCTTGAGATATTGTCATCAAGATTCCGTAATTCTTGGGTACTCGCCTGCTGATGCCCACACTCTAAAACAGTCTGCCTTAACCCTTTCCGTGGTTGTCGCCTTTAGAGCAATACAGGACCTTTTTGAACACGTGAAATTGAGCGCAACCCGGTGAAAAGGGAAATCAATTTCTTGGAGGGGAAAAACGCCAGCATGATGAGTCTCTCACTCTAGCGGGGCTTTGGCTATCCAAAGCATGCAGAGCAGGATTCAAAGAATCGGATTTGCCCATTTTCAATGGGCGAATTGAGCGGGGGGACAAAGAAACGATCTTTCATAGAGGCGCTTATCGGACGAAAGTTCTGAAAACATCTTCTGTAACAGCATACTTAGGTGCTGCCGGGAAATTCTGTCGAGGACAAGGTCAGGCCATCCATGAGCCAGACCGCCACCTGTCCTGTACTGCGATTATGCCAGATCACATCGGCATTCCCATCTCCATTTGCGTCACCAACCTGCGCAATACGCCACCCCGAGTGCATACCCGGCAAAAAGCCGGATTCCTCAATCATTCCTCCGTTCATCAACCAGATCCCCACCTTCCCGGTACCGGTATGACGCCAGACCATGTCCGTCATCCCATCCCCGTTCAGATCACCAAAGCCTGCTTTCTCCCACTCTGGTGTGGTCCCTCCAAGGAATCCCACCGAGGTAATCGTTGCCTCATCCATCACCCACACGGCAGATACCCCTCCGCTATGGCGCCAAATGATGTCCGCCAGACCATCCGCATTCACATCACCGATCCCGACGATCTGCCACGCTAAAGGCACACCGGGCAGTGAACGGAATCTGCTAATTGAGGGCCCATCCATGAGCCAGACCGCAACAGCGCCGTTTTGCTTATTGTGCCAGATGAGATCGGCACTTCCATTGCCGTCCATATCGCCCACTCCCTTAATCACCCAATCCAACGAAGCGCTCCCGGGAAAACTAGCTGATGTGATCGTCAACCCGTTCAAATACCATACAGCCACGGCGCCACTAAGAGTGTTGCGCCAGACAATATCAGCCATTCCGTCATTACTTACATCACCCACTCCAACGATCTGCCAATCGGATGAGACCCCACCCAGGAGACCGGACGAACCAATCAAACCACCATTCATTAACCACACCGCCACTTCACCGGTTCTCACATTGCGCCAGACAATATCCGCCTTACCATCTCCATTGAGATCGGAACTGACAGGGGCACGGGGCGCCGGTTCCTCAAAAGGAGGTTGAAGGCCGAGAAACACCCCAGATTCTGAGGTAAAACTCACGCCCTTGGGAAGGATCAATCGGATAGTCGCACTTGGATCGCTGACATCAATGAGGTTATTCATCTCGACCCTGGCCGATAAAAACGCTTCAATCGGTAGCTCCTGCCCATCAACAACGGTGACCCTGACCTCCAACTCCTTTGGCTCAGGTAAAGGAAGGCCAAGAGCCTGATCACTCACCTCTCCCAAACGAATGATGGCATTGGTAAAGCAATTGGAAGACAAATCCCGACAAGAGGGAAACCCATCAACCCTCATTGAAAATCTGATGTTGGCACTGGCCACACCGGGATCCAGCGAAAACCTCAACCGGTCATTGATTTGAATGGAGGCCAATCCCATGCCCTCCTGCGAACTTTGATCGGGAGTCGTCGAGGTCACTTTAAGCGCGAGGGTTCCCGTGGCTAAATTAGCTGTGGCATAGGCAGAGCCGGCTTCACCGTCCGGGCCGATTACCGTACCCGTGTCTAATTGGATTTCCGTACGTCCATTTTCCTCGGTCACTGAATCCCCCCCAATCGGGCCTGAAACACCAATCTCGATTTTATACCCGAAGCTCCGTGACGGGACGGACAGACAAACCATTCCAACCAAAATGAGAGATATGATGGTCCGGGCCAGACCGGGTACGTGGGGTGTTGCGTGATTCGACATCAATTGATTTGACATAAAAGATTACATAAGCAAGGTTGACTAACCTTATCGGATAGACAATTCCATTCTTAAAAAACAGCCACCACATTCCGGATCTTTCCTCACTCGCCATTTCTTTATTTTCTTCCCGGACTCATCAAAAACGTTGGAAATTCTCACTCATGGAGAACACCCAAAGAGTCATTCCTTCCTTATATTTCAAGGGCCATTTCCCTTTGAAGTCATCAATTTCAAAAATCACCGATAGAACTCGATCATTCTCTAGTTTCAGACTTCTTTTAAAACTCAACCTGAAATTACGGAGAATCCTGATTGAAAAAAGAAAGGAGACGAATGGCGGTTCGTCTCTTCGATCGGAAGAAAAGCAACCAGGTTTGGGTGAAAATGTCGGGCGTCTTCCTACTGGGAAAAGTTCGATTTCGAAGCAGGGCGCATGAACCAGACGAACACGTTTTTATCAATCAGCCGGAGAGGACAAACCATTTACGCAGAAGAGAAAACGCAACCGCAATGAAACCAAGGGATTTGTCCTGAGAAGCAAAATCGGCGAGATGCGTTGACATGCCACAGAGGATCAATGAGAGCCCCTCCCTATAAGCTGGAAAACGTCTCTTACCGTATTCCCAAGAGAGCAAAATAAAACCTGAGGAAAAGTTTTCGATGAAAAAAGCCTCACACCCGAAGATGTGAGGCTTTCATAGAGAGCCAAAGTTTTGTTCTACCGTTTATACCGTAGGTTTCGCGTTCTGACGAAACTGCCGGACTGACAGGCCGGCTCACCTTGAGGTGAGAAAAACGAGCGGCTCCGGCAGCGCTACGATGAAATTACCATTCCCCAGTTTGCCTTTCCAGTTTGGCATTCAACATTAAGCCGGGCTCAATTATGAGACCATCCTTATTGAATCTCCCAGTCAGTAGAGGTGCCGCTCGGGAATTTGGTATCCATGACGTCTTTCCCGTTCATTAACCACAGCGCCACCGCTCCGCTAGCGCGGTTTTGCCAAATAACGTCATCCTGACCATCGGCGTTCACGTCACCCAACCCCGTGATCTGCCAGTCCAGGGGCACTCCACCAGGAAATCCGACAAAAGCCACCGTGGGCCCGTTCATAATCCAGATGGCCACCGAACCATTTAACTTATTGTGCCAGACGATATCGGCCGTTCCGTTGCCATCCACATCCCCGATTTCCTTAATGACATAACTGAGAGGGGCACTCCCTGGAAATCCTGTCGAGGTGTGGGTCAAGCCATTCATGAACCACACCGCCACCGCCCCGGTCGTCGTGTTCCGCCAAATCACATCGGCTTTTTCATCGGCATTCACATCACCGACACCGGCGACTTCCCATTGCACAGGCGCACTGCCAGGGAACCCAAATTTGGTAATGGTCGACCCGTTCATAAGCCAGACAGCCAAGCCCCCGCTGACGCTATTGTGCCAGATAAGATCCGCGGTTCCGTTGCCATCCACATCACCAATTCCTTTGATGGCATATTTGAGCGACGCGCTCCCCGGAAATCCCGTCGACGTGTGAGTCAAGCCGTTCATAAACCACACCGCTACAACCCCGGTCGTCGTATTTCGCCAAATCACGTCGGCCTGGCCGTCGGCATTCACATCGCCCGTACCCATGATCTGCCAATTCGATGGAACACCACCCAATACACCGGTATTGGTCACCGCAGCATCGTTCATGAGCCAGCCCACCACAAGCCCATTGAGGCTATTTCGCCAAAGAAGGTCTGCGGTTCCGTCAGCGTTCAAATCGTTTGATAATTTTCTTGCACCCAGATTGTTCGCAGTAATGGTCAAATCTGAACTACGTAAGAACTCACCATCTGTCGCAGACAACCGCAATACATAGGTGCCCGCTTGACTGAAACTAGCCGTGGTACTCAGGGCCGACGCATTACCAAAGGTAACCGTACCCGGCCCGCTCACTTTAGTCCAGGTACTAGAAACCGTCCCTGGTGTGGCCGGGAGGCCATCATCCGTCACCGTACCGTTCAGCGCAGCCGTATTCGGTAACGCAATGGTGATTGAGGGACCAGCAATTACCTTAGGCGGTTGATTACCTGGATTCTGAGTAAAGGTGGCCGTGACGGTGCGCGCGGCCGTCATGCTCACCGTGCAGGTGCCCGTGCCCGTGCCCTCACACCCGCTACCACTCCAACCTATGAACGTCGATCCCGCACTCGCCACGGCCGTGAGCGTCACCGACGTCCCATTGGCATATGCCTCGCTGCAGTCATTCCCACAGGAGATGCCCCCGGGATTACTGCTGACTGTCCCACTGCCCGTCCCGGCTTTCGTCACCGTCAGGGTCTGCTGCACGGTCGTAAACGTGGCGGTCACCGCGTGCGCCGCTGTCATGGTCACGATACAATGGCCCGTGCCCGAACAGCCGCTGCCGCTCCACCCCGCAAACGTCGAGCCGGCATTCGCCACCCCCGTCAGCGTCACCGACGTCCCATTGGCATAGCCCTCGGTACAGTCGTTCCCGCAAGAGATGCCGCCGGGCGCACTGGTCACCGTCCCACTACCCGTCCCGGTTTTCGTCACCGTCAGCGTCCGTTGCACCGTCGTAAACGTGGCGGTCACCGACCACGCAGCCGTCATACTCACCGTGCACGTGCCGGTGCCCGAACAGCCGCTGCCGCTCCACCCCGCAAACGTCGAACCGGCACTCGCCACGGCCGTCAGCGTCACCGAGGTTCCATTGGCATAGCTCTCGGTACAGTCGTTCCCACAGGAGATGCCGCCGGGCGCACTGGTCACCGTCCCACTGCCCGTCCCGGCTTTCGTTACCGTCAATGTCCGTTGCACAAGAGTAAATGTTGCAGTCACCGTCCGTGCCGCCGACATACTCACCGTACAGGTGCCCGTGCCTGAACACCCAGCGCCGCTCCAACCAGTAAAGGTTGATAGGGACGCCCCCAAACCAGTCGGAGTGGCTGTGAGAGTGACAGAAGATGGTGGCTGAACAAGATCATAGGGAATTGTTGCACTATTAAATACAGTGAAAGGTGCTGTTCCCGCCCCACTTCCAGCAACCTGTCCCGTTCCAGTTCCTGCAAAATTGAGAGTAAGATTGACTGGAGGGGTCACCGGGGGAGTGACCGTGGCGAGGTTAAAGGTCACGGTCACCGTCTTGACAGCATCCATAACCACGGTGCACTGATTTCCAGATGTGTTAGCACAACCAGCCCAGCTACTGAAGATTGACTCCGTTGCCCCAATCCCCGTCGGAGTCGCGGTAAGCGTGACAGAAGAATTTTGATCATAGTCTAGCGTGTTACTCGAAAAAATATTCAACGTGTCTGTCCCTGGCGAATTTGCTTCAACCCTTCCAGTGCCTGATCCGGAAAAGTTGATGGTGAGGCCAACGGCCTGAGCCATGGACGGAAACACTCCACCCAGCAATATCAGGACAAAAACGATAGCCCCTAAAGGCAAGACCTTCTCGTGAGCTTTCCGCATTGTGCGTCCTTTCTCATTCCGTTTCATCAATATTCTCTAGAGTGTCTATCGCCTCTACATAGTTTCAGGCTGGCTGGTAAAAAATGACAATGTTGTCCACCGTACATGGCATTTCTTTTAATTTTCAAGGCGTCGTGATCCGGATCAGAGAAGCCATGATCCGGAAGAGTATATAAAAATAGTTTGGGAATGGCCTTGATCAGGCAGGTAGGCATGTCAGGAAAGGACGTTGGGGGCATGACACTATCCTGGTCCACGATAACTCAGCTTAATTATAAAGGTTTCGTAGTTTATATCAATCTACATATTAATGGAACAGAAAAAGTGTGCCCTGAGAGATCTTCCGAATGATTCAACCATTCATGACATTCGAAGACCATATAGGAATTATTATGAAAAAATGCGCGTTCCTCTCTATTCACGCGCAAACTACGGGCCCAGGCAAGTCATACAGATAACCCAATCAAGAAGAGAACGAGGAAATGGGATGGCAATGAGAATGGCAACAATGAACATTTGAATACTTTATATTAGTTCTTCGTGTGACAGATCAGGGTAGTTCTTTCCAGTCCCCCTCAAAATTATCACTAAAATTCCCACGCACATGAGTTTTTTACGCGTATTTCCCTCCGATCCCCGGCCCTCGCCGATTGACCCTCCGATGGGTTCTTTGGTATTTATCTGATCCTCCCAAAATCCCGTTTTAATATTCTTATCACCAAACGTCGAACCGAGGATCAGAATCGGAATACCTCAACGGAGTCCAAAATATGACTGTGGGTGGTCGTTTTCTCAAGAGTCCCCCTACTTTGGGGTTACACTTCAATGCCCCGCAAAATTTGGGGGGAAAACCTATAGTACCGGCACTAGAATATCCTCCTTCGCAAAGGTCAAGCTCTCGGTCCTCACGCAAGGTAGCCATTGCAGGAGCCGGAGCCAAGAGACTTCGTCCAGCACATCCGGTTTTTCCGGCAATGCCTGAATTCCCTGGTGACCGGCTTATTATCACAGCAAGCCCATCCCCACAATGGCGTTCCACACAAAGGAACCAGCCACAAGAGACCACCTTTCAGTTGAATCTCCTCACCTATGTGGTGGCCAGGATATGTTGAATCGCCGACAGTTCCTCTTGGTGATGGGCGCTATCGGTGCCTTGGCTGGACTCCCAAAGTCGCGAAGTAGAGCCGGGACCTCCGGAATCCAGTTCGGTACGGCCAAACCATTCTCATTTGATGAGCTGAAGCGGCGCGCGAAGACGATGGCCACCAGGCCCTATGAGGAGCCGCTGGTCCGTCATGACGAGGTCTTGGAATCGATCGACTACGACGCCTTTCAGCAGATTGTCTTTAAACGCGAACGGGGCCTGGGCGAGGACGGTAGCGTGAATTTTCCGGCTCAATTCTTCCATCTCGGCCGTTATTTCAAAGTGCCGGTCAAGGTTCATGCGCTTGAGGATGGCCAGTCCAGAGAAATTCTCTACCGTTCCGAGTACTTCAACTTCGGCGGAACCAGTCTCGGCAAAATCTTTCCGGATGATCTTGGATTCTCCGGCTTTCGCCTCCAAGATGGACCAGGAGCGACCACCGATTGGATGGCGTTTCTTGGTGCCTCCTATTTCCGCAGCTCCGGGGAACTCAATCAATACGGCCTTTCGGCGAGAGGGGTGGCGATCGACCCGGCCCTCCCCACCCCGGAGGAATTCCCACGATTCACCGAATTCTGGTTGGAACCAGGAGCCCCGGACAGCAAGGAATATGTGATCTATGCCCTGCTGGACGGGCCGAGTGTGACTGGTGCTTTTCGCATGGTCTGCATTAAGAACCAGCAGATTGTCATGGATATCGACGCCAATCTCTATGCACGCCAGGACATCAAACGCCTGGGGGTCGCGCCGCTGACCAGCATGTTCTGGTATGCCGAGAACAATCGCCATCAGATCAGAGACTGGCGGCCAGAAATTCATGACAACGACGGTCTGGCGATGTGGACGGGCGCAGGCGAACGGATTTGGCGCCCCCTCAACAACCCGTCATCGGTCATGACCAACAGCTTCGTCGACACGAACCCCAGGGGTTTTGGGCTGCTGCAGAGGGATCGGGCCTTTTACCATTATGAGGATGACGGTGTATTCTATGACCGGAGACCCAGCGTCTGGGTCGAGCCGGTAGGTGAGTGGCACGAAGGCGCAATCCAATTGATCGAAATTCCGACTGACGACGAAATCCATGACAATATCGTCATCTACTGGCTGCCGAAGGAACCAGTTAAGGCCGGCTCCGAGTGGCACTACGCCTATCGGCTCCACTGGGTGGCGACCGAGCCCTATCTGTCCAAAGCCGTCGCCCGGGTCATCCATACCCGGCTCGGCAATGCCGGCATTCCCGGTCAGCCGCGTCCAAAAGGCGGCCGGAAGTTCGTGATCGACTTCGAGGGTGGGCCGCTCAACGAGGTCGAAAAGCTGGACAAGGTTCAACCGGTCATCAACACGTCCAAGGGACGAATCGACAACGAATATGCGCTGCAGATAGTCGGCACCAAGAACTGGCGAGCGTTTTTCGATCTCTATGTCGAAGGCAAGGAGCCGGTCAATCTCCGCCTTTTCCTCAAACTTGGAGATCGAACTCTGACCGAAACCTGGCTCTACCAATACCTGCCCTTTAGCTATGAGTAGGAGCCTGTCGGACTTCGGAAGAATCGGCTGAAAAAGTGTTTAAGCAGCCTAAATTTCCCCGATTCCTTGGCTCATAGCCCCACAGGCCGTCAAATTCTACCCTCGCTCAACCACATTCTCGCTATCGATTCCCAAAGTCCGACAGACTCACAGCAGGTAAAGTTTTTCTATTTAAACGTTTCCTGCAGAGATATTTCTCTATCCAAGATTACGTACAAACAGATACTAGATTTGAGGGTGTGGCATCAAAAACCTACCTACACAAACGGGTTCACCTGCTTGGTGAAAGTAAATGTGGTGTGTACCGGGGTTGAATTATAGAAAGAATCAAGCATCTCCACTGATTCGCAAAGGTGTGGTTTGACAGGAAAGGAGGCATGGGATCGGCTGGCTCCGCTACCCCGAAACCTCTGTCACCTTAAAAAATCTCTGCCTCGGTTTTTCCCCTGGAAGCATTTGACGGGGATTAAAGGCTAGGTTATCCAAAGGACGTGAGAAATTTTCAGATGAAACGATGGGAATCAGAATTCCTTGCATTCTTCTCAACCTCTAGCTAAAGAGATCGAGAATTACACCAACGCTCCAAAATGGGTTTCCCACTGAGAAGCGAGAACGCGGCCGGCCTTGAGAAGACTCTTCTCTTCCCGGTCATTCAGAGGTGTAAATGTGCGCGCGCGCCGAAGGTTGTCCTTCAATTCCTCTGGTGTGGCCATTCCGATGACGGCACATGTAACCTTGGGCACGCTCAAAGCATAGCGGAAAGCCATATCTAAATGGGAGAAGGGCATCAAGCAATGGCTTACGCTGTTTCCCCCTGGCTTTTGCCCCCCTCCAAACACTTTCATGGCAATCAGTCCCAGGCTCAAGCGGTTAGCAACCGTCCACACTCGCTCCTCAAAATTGTAGGTATGTCGGTCGGCAAAATTGACGACATTGAGCAGAACATCGACCTCGACGCGTTGAATGGCATCAGCAAACCTTCCAGGACGATTGTGGCCGGACAAGCCGATGAATTTGGTCAATCCAAATGATTTGGCTTTGACCAACCCGCGGTAAGCTCCCTTGCGACCAAACACCACGGCGGGATCCATTTTGTCAGCTCCAAGACTGTGCACAAAGACCAAATCTGCGTAATCGGTTTGGAGTTCCTTAAGATTGCGCTCTAAGAGCTTCAGTGCGCCATCATAGGTGGGGTCAAAACATTTGGTGACTAGAAAAATTTCTTGTCGCCGCCTCTTCAGCAGGTAGCCCAATCGTTCCTGAGCTTTCCCGTATCCGGCAAATTCAGGTGCCGTATCGAAATATTTTACGCCCGCATTGAGGGCGGCTTCAAATAAATGCACTGCCTCGCGGCGAGTCAGTCGCTTCCCTGCATGCGCAGTCCCAAATCCAAGAATGGGTAAGGATATTCCGGTTTTTCCCAATACTCGTGTCGGCAGAGTCATAATCAGGCTTTCTTTTCCATTTACTCTAAACTAATGACCGACTCTCCTCTAAATACTCAAACTCATTTGCCTGTTCGGTCAACTCCGGCGAGAAAATTTCTTGTGGAAACGTGCCGCCCCTACCATCCTCCCGTACCCATTGGGCCTTTAAACGGACCAACAATTTCCCTGGTCACCCAGCCGCCATAAAACCCGCCCGGTTGGGGCAGCACACGCTCATCATTGACGTAGCATTCCACATGGCCGGGATAAAAGGAAAAATATCCGGCAATGGATTCAAATCCCGGATAAGGATGAGGATATGTCCAGGCGACGGGCTCCGCCTCTTTCTGCCCTTCAGCCAGTATCCAATACTGAGCGGTTCCTTTCCATTCACAGAGAGATGACGCGCACGTGAGCACCAGAGCGGACACATCCACATCTGCGGGAGGAAGATAAAAAGTCGGGGGACTCGCCGTCTCCAAAAATCGAAACGCGGAGCAGGAATCGGCCAGAACCTTCTCCCGAATACGGACCACTACCCGGCGATGATCAGACATCAAACGAGGAGGCCTCGGATAATCCCAAACAGATTCCTGGCCAGGAGACGGCTTTTCCGCAAATGGCGGTCTTTCCTGTCCCCGATATTGCCATTTGGAACGAGCCGTACGTAGCCATTCAGGCACATGTTGGGTCATACGATTCCCAAGGTTTTCCGGAAAAGTGATGGGGGCATCATCGTCCTCATTCGGTTATTCAAATGTCAGGATGGCCCAGGATGCCCATAGGATAATTAACAATTCACCGAGGAGAAAACAGCCCAAAGCTGCGAGAAGCATTTTGTACAACATGGGTGCCATGCGTTGTTCGAAAGGCTCTTTGTGATTGGAATGTCTCAACGCCATTGGCTCCCTCAATTTCGAAACAATCATTCTTGATTTGCAGGCGGGGCTGGTCAATCAAACTCCAGAGTGTTTGATGTTGCCTACCCGATCAATCCATGTATATCGTGGATCAACCCTTGCAGCTTTCTTGAAAAATGTGCCCGCTGATTCCGAGTCAGAATCCGGTCAATGTCCAGGACGGCCCGTTGAACTCCTTCACGCCATTTCCTGAAGACCACGAGATATTCCTCCGTGGCACCGGCCTTGGAATCGGCCAGCCACTGAAAGAGACCCTGTTCCAAGCTAAAAGAATCATGGGAAAAACAAAGAAGCTCAAGCAATTGTTCCTGGCGGCTCTTTCGATGGGCCAGCCACGCATCCGTGGTATCGGGGATGCTCCTTATTCTTTCACGAATATATGCCTCTTGGTCCACCGACAACTCTCCCACCCAGGTTGTCAGGGTTTCCGATGTTGTTTCCACGCGTTTATCCAAACGCACTTCCGGATCCTCTCCGATTTCGGACACAAGCCGTCGATAGTCTTGATCCAACATTTCTTCGAAATGATGAATTTGGGCAGGCGTGAGAGTGGCTAAAAATGCCGCACCCGGTGGAGAGGCTCGCCTGGCAAGATGAATACGAAAGTCTTCAACCGATGCAAAGATGTACTCCAGCTCTGCCTGACTCAGTTCATTTTTCGAAAATTCATCTATTTGACCGAGAAATTGGGCATACTGGGGAAGTTGTCGGTCACGATGCCAGCCATGAAATGCCTTGACCTGAATATCCAAATAATTTTCCTGAGAGGCAGACAGAGCAAAATACCTATCCAGTTTCCATAGGAGGATCCAGTCCGCCGTCGAATATGTGATGTGGAGAGTGTTACAAGAAACCAGCAAGGGGCATAAAAGCAGAATTCTGAACAACCCCAGCCAGTATGACCCAAGGAAGCAACCAAAACCTTTCATCGTGGTCCTTGAAAAAGTTCCGGCCGATGACCACCCCTTCCTTCTATTTTACCCTGACCGGTCACCTCTAATCAGCCATGAGGTGGGTTTCAAGTGAATTTCATATGCTGGCAGAAGGAAATTAAAGGGGGCAAAGTGCGCCAGGGCGATACTGGTCTCACTCAGGCCACTTTAAGCCGAAAAGGCCAAAGCCCGTTCGATATCCGTACGGATTTTTTCGGAAAGGGGGACAACATCGGAAGAATACCGGGCAATGACCTTGCCCGTCCGGTCTACAAGGAACTTTTCGAAATTATACCGGACTTGTTTATCGGCAGGGCCCTGGGACGTTAAATAGGCAAAGAGAGGATGCCGATCACTCCCTCGCACACGGGTCTTGGCAAACAGAGGAAAGTCGACCCCGAATTGTGTGGTGGCAAAGAGGGCAATCTCCTCATTGGTCTCGAGTTCCTGCCCCCCAAAATCGTTGGAAGGGAAAGCCAAGACTTCCAAGCCCTGAGACTGATACTGACGGTAGAGTATCTGTAATTCCCTCAACTGTGCTGTATATCCGCAACGACTGGCCGTATTCACAATGAGAAGCACCTTGCCCTGAAACCGTTCAAGGGACACCGGCTGGGCCGAGATATCAAAAAGAGTGAAGTCATAGACGCTCTGCGCCCTATTCTGTCGATTAGTAGTCGTTGACACCGTCGCCGAAGAGGAAACTGGTTGTTCTTTACCTAAAACGTTCAGGGTGTAAGGATCCTCAAAATTACACCCGTAGATGAAAATAAACATCCAACTCACACAGAGAAAAAGTATGGTTTTCATTTTTGGCACCTTTCTGGCTTTTTCATATGCACAGAAGTGGTTTTCAATTCACCACGTGAACCGCTCCCAATTCTTTTGATTCCTTATTCCTTTACTCTACTTCCGCTCATGAGCATGAAACCAACACATTCAGTCCAATCCTTAGACAAGCTCATTGTGCCCCCGGATCCGCTTCAGACAACCAGCGTTTTGCTTGACCGAATTACCCGAGGACCGGAAATCTATCTAAGTCTCAGTTCAGCCGTGAGAACATTTAGCTGAGAGAAAAGGTCCAATAGAACAACATAATTTTGTCAAAGAGGAAAATGGAAAAACGATACCTGGAGAGAAATGAGCATTTGTCCAGGTTTCTGGCCGAGAGGAAGGATCCCAGAACCCTTTAATTTAAGTTTTGGTACTGCAAAAGCGGTATAACCGAATATCGATTATTGGAGTGGGTGGGTGAATGAACGATTATGAAATTTTTTCGAGAAAAATTCCTGACATGAATGACATGAATTTCATCTCTTTGAAATTGTCAAATTCTCCCATGACTTACTCTGTGCCCTGCCGATAAGGAATGGCACGACAAAAGCGGGACAATCGCTCTATGCTCAATCCTTTCAGGCCAACAACATTCATTGTCGTCTTTGATTTTGTCACCCCGAGAAGGTGACGCACCCAAGCTGAATTTCCAATACGTTTTCACTAGGGGATCAGGAATCGGTAGATAAAAAATGATCGGGCCTCAAAACACTGGCATCCAGGACAAACACGCTTCCCGAATGCCGCTCGAGGAAGGGCTTGAGCGCCGAGAGGATGGCCTCCAGCTTATCCTCGGGAACCACGGTCAGGACCATTTGCAAACTGCTCGTATCGTTAAACATGAGGTGGCCCTCATGATATCCGCTATGCCCTTTTCCCGAAATATTACTAAAGACCGTATACCCGCTGGCCTTGATTCGATCCAGGACATCTGTGACAAAACGGATATGCTCTCCTTCAAGAACGATTTTTATCTCTTTCATGGGGTACAGCCTGATGCTCATGACGTCGCATGCCTCCTCGAAATTTAATTAATGAATGATCCGCCAGTCGTCGGATGAATGGTACAAAAAGAATTCCATGGTGACCGGGTCCAGGGCCACCAGATTGATCCACTGTTTTCCGATTAATTTTTGTAAGAGATCCTGCCTCGCAATGATGCCGGAGATGTGCTCCAGGGGGGCCTCAATGATGGCAAAGAGTCGCATCGGTTCATGGTAGGGCTTAGAGCCATCATAAACGGTTTGCAAGGGCAGCCCGATGCGCAAGTCACTTTGTGACCCATACATCACCCCGAACCGCCCGACGACGTTATGGTACACCTTGCTCCCGGATCCGTATACCTCAGGATCCACCGTTGAAAAATAATGTTCCATATTGATCCAATTGCCGACAATCAGGGGCGCCGTCATGATAATTTCCAAATATCTTCCCGTGGGGTCCTGCAGGTAATCATAGGAATGCAAAAAGGTTCGCCCTTCCAGGTTTAGACCCCTCGTCAATATCCGCCGGCCGATGATGAACGCCGAGTGTCTCGACAAACCCCATTCGGGCCTTACCTGCGACCAGTCAAAACTTCGTCGTTTGGCGAGGCTGGAACTTCTCGACAACGACGGAGTGCCATATGCGTCCGGAAGGCGACTCAATCGCTCCTGACTGTTCCGGCGTCCCGCTTCCTCCAGATCGTGTTGAAGGCGTAGGAGGTCTTTCCGGTGAGTGGCGGGCACATCCTCCAAATCGTACAATTCCACCTCGTCGGTGGTGGTATTGTGCTGCCCCGGGAGAAAATGCGTGTCCGGCGGAATATGGATGTCCTTCTGGGCGAGAAGCTGCCGGACACGAGGTTTATTGGCCATGGCCACAAAAGCCCGTGCATTGGCGATGCCCTCATTGCCACCGCAAGCCCCGCAGTCCAGAGCCGACTCATAGGGATTGTTTTCCGATTCGCTCCCATGAGCGCAAATCAACACCAGCCTGGCAAAGCCTTTGGTAAACCCGATAATCCGCAAGGCGGTTTCCACAAAATAAGCCTGTTCATTGGTGGTAAAACCTCCCTGGGTGATCCGATTCATGCGTCGGCTAACAGCCCGGTGATGAATCCCATAGTCTTTTCGTAAGTCTGCGAGAAACTCCTCATGGCTGACGGCATTCCACCCTAACAACCGGTACAGGGCATCTTCCTCCGTGCTATCCATTTCAAGCTGATACAAGGCCTGTTTCCGAAGTCGATCCACCTGATCATGCGAAATAACCAAACCCAGACGTCCGTATCGTTCGATCATGAGACGATAAATAGCCGATCGATGTTCGGAGGCCACCATCTCTTCCGCTTCTTCCTGAGACAACTTGTCAACGGTCAACGTGGTCCCAATCGGAATCGCAAACCATTCCTTCAACCAGGCGGTTAAAGTCCGGTACCAGGCAGGCGCCACGGTCTGGCCAAAGAGTCTCAGGCCGAAAAACCAACCGATCGCCTCGACCATGACATACGGCGTAATCACATTTTCTTTCAAATCGTGAAGCAGGGCATGTCCGGTCTTAGCCAGATTCTGACGTGCGAGAAATCGTTCAGCCGCTTTACCCTGATAGGCCCTGGGAATCTCCCTGACCCGGTGTTTAGGTTTGAGCAGGACCGGACATTGATCCGTTTCCTGTTCACTAGCGAACCCCTGATAGCAGATGGGAATACCGAAAAATCCTGCAAATCCGAACGTTTCATTTCCCCCCACTTCTTCAAGATGCCGCCGGAACCCCTCGGAGCGCACATCAATGCAAAACATGGCCTGGGCCGGAGGTCTGGCCGCTCCGGTTGTTTCCTGCTGGGCGTCACTTTCGTACACGATGGCCAAATTGGGTGATAGGGTCTTGACGAAGCCTTTCAAATAACTCGTCTCGAACGCCTGCAGCCAGATGGGACCATGCTTGGATTCGGGAAAATTGGAGATCCAATCCAATAACATATCAAGGGTCTCAGGCGCGCAATCCGCCACATCCTTCAGATCAAGCTCCAGCGAGCCAGCCAGATGGCGAAGCATCAACGCGTGGCCCTTGGCCGTGACATCCTGTTGAAGCGTTCCCCATTTGGCGTCCGCTTCCCGTCCCAAGGCATCAAGTGCCGGCAAAGAAAGAGGGGTTGTGGTGAACAAAGACTCGTCCAAGGCGGGAAGCATATCCGGATTGAGCCTTCCGGTACGAAACGCCTGGTAGAGCCCGAACCCGCATGAAAAATCTTCAAGGGAAGACACGATGGCCGGATAGGTGCCGGGAATCCCGAGTCGATGTTGACAAACCCTATGCACAAACTCACGCTCGTAAAAGAGGCGAACCGCCAGATATTGAACCAGATCGATGGGAAAAGCATTCTGCCATTCATGGTCAACCTGGTCGGCACGCCACTTCAGAAATCCGGTCCATCCCGGCAACTGGGCCAAATGCAAAGTAAACACGTTGCTCCAGACACTCTGGGGAAGACCCAAGGCTTGGAGGCAAGCCAACACGGCATCTTCCGACCGGTCCGGGAGCTGTTGAAGCTTGCGTTTCCAATCCGGGATGCCCTGCAAGAATCCGGCGCCGTCCTGCTGAGCCAAGACCTTCCAACCGCCATAAAAAGTTTTTTCACGCATGGGCATGGGCCAGGGGGCGTGCCCCTGATCCAGAAACCCCGCACACCATTTGATGAGTTCCTGATTGATTTCCTCCTGAATGGAGGTTTCACACATGTGATCGCACCATGCAGCCAGCGTCTGTTGGGTCGCCAGATTCTGCCGTGCTTGATCTGCCTGTTGACGCAATGAAACGTGAGCGTCCCGATGGGTGCCACGGGACTGAAGGGCGGTGAATAACACCGTCACATGCGGGTCTTCGCACGCCTTGCCATACACCGCATCCCTGACATCGGGAGGCACCATGCCGGTGCCATGAATCAGGAGCGTCCGCAAAATTTCGAGGTGGGAAACGTTCCGTGTGCCGATCGTGACAAAATGATTCCCGGCGAATGGCCCGACCGCATCGGTGATCGCGTTTTCCAAGATCCGGCCCTGCCGGTACAGGTCACGGAATTCCCGATTGGATAAATAGCCTCGCCCCCCCAGAAAGGTTTCGGCCTGGGCAATCGCCTCGTGGATATGCAAATGTTCCAGGCCATGCAGGGGATTGTGGTGAATGAAGGTCTGCATGGGCCAGAACTGAGAAATCGATTCCCCCGCCAAATGAATCAGCGATCTAACCTCAATACGCTCGATATCCTTAAATGACTGAAGTTCCTGCGCCGTGGCAACCGTCATCTTCTGCGTCCTCTGGTGTGTGGCATCATCCGTTCAACACAGTTAGGCCAGCATGGCAAGCAATCCTGCCATGCCCATCAACAACAATAGTGTCCACAGTTCATAAAACGATAAATCATAATCGGGAACATCGGATCGGGGTTTTCCGAATGCGGTCCGATGCAGTAGCGTGGTAAAGACCCAACTGATTGAGAGCCACACCGTAAACACCAACAACCAAACCGGAAGCAGGGCGTGTGACCCGGAAACGTCGAACGGGAGAGTCCTAAACCCGCCAACCATCGGCAGCACCGGCAACAGCATGATAAGAGAGATCAGGAACGTAAAGACCCCCCGAAAACGTGGCAGCCCCGAACCCAACCCTTGCAGCGTGACCAGATTATGTGTCCCGTATCGTTCATATAAAAAGGCATACGAACACAACATCGCACTCATCAACAACGCGACCGCGATCCCGAACGGAATTCCCCAGACGGCAATGTGTGGCAACTCACCGATCAACCCCCATAGTAATGCGAGGAGGGTAATGGTGGCATTGGCGATGCTTTCACGAGGAAGAAGGTGCCCCATGGCTTTCAGTGAGGTATAGATGGCGCTTGCCAGCGCAAGCACCGGAATAAGCTCCATCCCATCCAAAGGGAGAAGGCCTTCCAGGTCCTTGAGGCGGGACAGCCCCGAAGCCAGCCAGACCACAACCCAGACACCGGCAAGCGATTCCCGGGAAGATCTGACGATTCCCAAAAATGGCAGATGAAAAGGAACCAGCGGCAAAAAGGTGATCAACAGAAACAGCACTCCGACAATGTGAACGCCTTCCTCCATGAAGACCGCCAGAACTTCGAGTATCATGGCGAAGAAAACATGCACCAGGGCCAGGCTCTTTTGAAGCGAGGCGACCATATGCCGGGCCAGAATAAACCCGGCATAACCGAGAAGGCCGATCAGGCATAGCCCCTTGATCGGTTCCACATTGAACACGCCCCCCAGGCCGAGTCCCCCAAGCAAAATGATGGGCGCCACGTCACCGGAGCCTTCTGTTGAGTCTTTTTGACCAAAGATGCCGCAGAAACAGGCAAGCAGAATCGCGGCGGCCAGGAAAATTGAAGAGGAATCGGATGTGGTGTTCCATCCGAGCAAGCCCAGGACTCCGCTGGCCACCAAAATGGCAGAGATCCCGATCCCCCACAAAGCCGAAGGCACGTTTCGCCCGGTTGTGTTTTCTGCCATTAGAAGACCCGGATCGGCAGAGAGAAGCACAGAGTGGTTATTTTTAAAAGACATGCTCATCTGACCAGGGTTAATACCGGTAAGCCACTTTCTCCGCCAAGCGGAGCAGGGCAGCACCCAGTTTTTTATACAGTCCATCTACATAACACCGGTTGATAAGCAAAACCCAACCGGTCTGCCGTATCGAAAGTACCCAATGGGGGTTGAGAATTTTCTGTCCACGGGCCGTGGTGTACATAACCAGCCAACCGAACAGCACCACCAGCGTGGATATTATGATCAGCGCATCGAATACCTGGGGCTGAAAGGCCGCGGCCTCGAAAAACCCATCGGCGACGCCCGGCTCCGGATAGAGAAAATGCGTGAAGGATTCACCCGCCCATAAATAGATGAATCCGATAAAAAACAACGTCGCGATCATTGCACCGGCAACCTTCCAGGAAGCCACGGCCTGCAAACGATAAAGGCTGAAAATCGCCTGAGAAGCCGTCACCCATCCGAAAAAGAGAAAGATTACCGCCCCGTGATCATCTCGAAGAGGCACGTCCAACACACCATGGGCCACCAAAAGAATAAACAGCGGCATCAGCAGCGTCACGCTCAACCCGGTTGTCCAGGTCAACGTGGTCGGCAGCTTGGTCGGTCGGTGACCGGAGGTTGGTGGAAATTTCGGCTCATGTCGCGCGGCTTGAATGATACTTCCCGAAGCCAGAAAGAGGGTGGCCTTAAAGAATCCATGCGCGATGAGGTGGAAGATGGCGAGGGCAAAGGCCCCCAGGCCACACTCCATAATCATGTACCCCATCTGTCCCATGGTGGAAAAACCCAGGGTTTTCTTAATGTCATTCTGAACCAACATCATCGAGGCTCCAAGCAGAACAGTGCAGAATCCCACGATGAACACGAGATGAAGGGTCGACGGAGACAGGGCGTACAACGGGGCCAACCGGTTCAGCAGAAACCCGCCGGCGTTGATGATCCCGGCATGCATGAGGGCGGAGACCGGCGTCGGGGAATCCATCGTGTCCGGAAGCCAGACGTGCAATGGAAATTGCGCGGATTTGGCCATCGCGCCGACGAAAATCAGCAGTCCGATGACCGGTACGATACTGATTTCAAAGGGGAACCCGGACCACAACCGGATCATCGGAGGATCCGAAGCCGCCAGTTGAAACACGACCGCAAATTCAAACGTGCCGAAATACTGATAAATAAGCAGAAGGCCAGAGAGAAAGGTGATATCCCCGATTCGATGAACCAATAACGTTTTTCGCGCATACTCACATGCCGCGGGATAAGAAAAATTGAAAGCCAGCAGTAGATACAACACCCAGCTTAATAATTGCCAGAACAAAAACAACATCAGGAAATTGGCGCTGGCGACCAAGGAGAGGATGGTGAAGGTCATCAACCCGAGTAACCCGAAAAACCGCTGGTACCCCGCATCACCCTGTAAATACCGGCGGGAATACAGATGAATGATTACACTGACACTGGAGATAAGCACCATCATTACCGCTGTCAGCCGGTCGACCAACATCCCGAACGTCAGTGCGGAAGAAGCCCCCTGCCCCCACGACCAGAAGGTGAGTTGAAACGGGCCTTCGGTACTGACGTGGTACAGGGTCAGAAACGAGAAAAAACTGGACCCGGCGGTGGCGACGATCCCGATCAACGCCACGCGGGATGCCAGACGTTTCCCCTGCCAACCAATCAGCATGGCGGCCAGCAGCGGGAGGAGAGGAATGAAAACGGCTGTGGTCATATGGAGTCACCAACAGTCTCAAGGGCGAAGCGGCATCGGGAACATTCCGATAGCACAATCGCCGAGACGGAAATTCCTGTAATTAATATCGTGTCTCGTTCCGATCAAACATGATCCTTTTACTTAACGATTGATGGTGCGATAAGCAATAATGTGTTAGACCCAACTCATGGGCCTTTCGGGTTCTCACATCTTGGTGCCTTTGGGGAGAGAAAATCATGCCCGTTGAAACACGCCGGCCACATGTCCCATCAGTAGGATAGGGATTCCCGGCCCGATTCATTTAACAGAAAGGAGAAGGACCTCTCATGCTAATAATGCTGAAAATCTTTCATGAAACCGTTTTCCTGCTGAGCGAAAGGCAAGGGGGCTTCTTACTCTCAAAATGAGAAGGAGTAGTATGCCCTGAAATTCTCTTGAAGAATCACGCCTGCGGAGTACATAGCCCCTTCCGAGGTTTTAATATATATATATATTGAGCGAACATACGGGGGGGGAAGCATCTAAATATCCGCACACCCCCTTATTTCATGGGCAGAACAGGGAGGTTGATCATGATTTCCTTCAATCGGGTAACGGGTGTATACGCCTGTGTGTTGGTGACGGCAGCAGTGGGTACCCTAGGTTTTGTTTCATTGGTGTTTGGAGAGACAGCAATTCGCTCTGACTATGATAGAGACGACTACATTCTCTATATGGCTACCGTCATCCAAAATGATGGCAGCAAGCCGGGGTTAACAGATGACACGGCAACAGGCGCCACCAGTGAAATTGTCAGACAGGGAGTGGGGGAGCCCAGCGGGCTATCCGGTTCTCGGGGAGATGCATCGGTAGAGGTAAACGTTGGAAAGAACAAAAAACTGCCGAACCCGCCGAGCTACTATGCCATCACGGGGCTAGGCCTAGAGGAACGCAAAAACAACCCCTGCCTCCTGAAGCTGTATGGGACATTGGTGGATCCCCGTTACCAGGGAGGGATAAGAGTGGTTGCGGAACAGGAACTTGAGCGGTGCAAGCACCTGTTAGGGGGGATTGACTACAAAGACGTTAACTTTCCGGAGAGCGAAAAGAATTTTGACTTTACCAAAGATGGCAAACATTTTATCCGTAAAGTGAAGGTGTGTGGCGGGCATGCCGGGCTGCTTCCTCAACAGGCGCATAGTCACCAAATGTGGGAAATCAAGGGAGTCAAAATCATGGCCTCAGAAGTCAAACTCGAAGACTCGCCAGCATTAAATCCTGCCGTCATCGAGCTTCAGAACATAGAGGAATTTACCCGGGCCAACTGCCTCAACAAAGTTGAACAGGCAGCAGAAAATAAACCTGGTTGGAGCGAGTGGTCAGCATGTCCCACCGGACAGGTTGCCACGGGTGTTCGGGCGTATTACGGAAATGACAAATACTTTACGGGTCTAAAACTTCAGTGTAAAACCGTCGCTTCCAAGCGGATAGAGGCTTTTCCAATCAAGGACAACATTGGCTATTAGAGCCGAAGTGCCCGGCAAAACCGGCGCCGTTGAAAAATGACCAACCGGGCAATCTGCCACACCACCGGTCCTCCGAAGTGGATCGCTTTCAGGAAAATCCTGGATAGAAATTAGGTCTAGCCTGAAAGGGAAAAAGTCGAAATTTTTCATCAAGATATAACGTAGGGGAAAACCCGGGTTGGAAATCAGAAAAAGATATAGAAATGGAAAAAGGGGTGGGTGGATGGACGATCATCGAACCTTTTGGAATGAAAATACGATCCTCAATTGGCCCAACCAATTCTCTGGATTTTTACACTCCGCTGTGAATTAATTTTGTGACCTCTCAGTTTTCACCCCTCCAAACTCCAAAAGGGAATCATAATCCCCCTGATCAGCCATTTGAAGCGCTAGAATATATTCGCTTCGGCGTTTCCCCATTTCCTGTAAATTCTTCCCTCCGGTCCAGTCAATAGGTGGTTTTTTAAAAATCTTTAACATCAGGGCATCAGCCATCACACGTGCATGTCGCCCATTGCCATTTGGGAAAGGGTGGATTGCAACCAGACCATAATGAAACCGAATCGCGATTTCTTCAGGTGCGTAGGCTTTATGCTCAATCCAATAGCGAACATCATCCAATAGATTTCGAAGTTGTACCGGAATTTTACGGGGATCGACTCCGATATTTTTTTCTGTGGCACGAAATGTTCCAGCCCAGCTCCAAACTTCTCCAAACAATTGGCGATGAAGCTCACGCACATAGCTTTCCTGAATAATGTCTGATTGACGGCTTCTTTTCATCCATTGCAAACCTTTTTGAATATTCGCCTGCTCTAAATAATCCAGCTCTTCCCGTGTTGTGACATGTTTGTGTCGGAGTCCATCCATTTCATCTGGATCAAGCGGCGTTGCCCCTTCTGGATATTTCATCGAATTCCTCATTCATTATTCCAAAAGTCGGGAGGAGGATCTTTAAGGATTTCATTGGTTAGACGATTGATTTCAAACTTTATTTGTTTTTCTGATAAGGCCTGATCTTCTAACGCCATATGGGTCTGCGCTTCTTTGATACGTAAAATAGCCTTTTCCCTGGCTCTGGCTTTCAGAATATTCTCCACATTTCGTTTGGGCACTATGGCATAGACAAGGTGACACTCCATCCCTTCAGCCATACCTTTCAAGGTTTTGAGTGTGACGCTTCCGTTCAATTCATTTCTTTCGGTATTGGAGATATGACTCCTGGTGACCCCAAGTCGCCTGGCCAACTGTGCAGCAGAAATCCCGAGCGCCTTTCTTGTTGTACAAATCCACCCTTCTGGAGGAACAACAATATCACCAGCCTTTATAGAAGCTTTATTAATTTTATCCCGATATTGTTTGCTGACGACTGATTTAACATTCATTTGTTCACCTATAAGTATACAATTACATAATAAATGTACCCTAATAAATAAACGCTTAATATATTTTTGTCATTCTATAATTATACAATATATATTAAACGTACACTTAAAAGTAAACATATTATCAAAATAAACCCTCAAATACGAAAAATATAAGACATTGATTAACCAAAAATTAAAAGATTATATTAAGTATTTTACTTTAGTGCATACGACAGGCAAAACCAAGTTATTGGTATAGACCACAATCAATTAAAAAATGAAATCTGGCAAAAGATGGGAATATGACCAAAACCCCCTACAGGAACCTAACGGGTAGCCAGAGGCATTTCCGAGATGTCCGAAAAATCAGGAAGACCAAGGCACGCTCCCAAATACAAAAGCACCTCGCTGAATTCTCATTCCAAAAGATCATTTTTATTTAAGAAAATGGGTTGCACCAAATCTTCTAAAATAAGAAAAGGCTTTAAAAGGAGGGAACAAACATGGAGAAGCACCCCATTGTGTTATGGAGCGGAATGACCTCTACCACCAGGTTTGGACCAGTCCCATGAATAAATTAGCCAAAAAATTTGGGGTCTCCGATGTCGCCCTAACTAAAACCTGTCGGAAGGCCAATATCCCCATGCTAGCCCGGGGGTATTGGGCAAAAATTGCAGCTGGGAGGAGAATGAAACCAGCACCACTCCCTGAGTTACCGGGTTCATCATCAAACAAAATCTCGATTGGCGTGCAAAAATTCCGCTATCTAAAGGCCCCACTCCCTGAAGAGAAAAGGCAAAGCCCTGAAATTGAGAATGCTTTAAAAAACCCCATTCATGTTCCCTCTCGAATAGGAAAACTTCACCCCCTCCTAGAGCAAATGCGACCGAGTTTTGAAAAAGCCAAACCTGATAAATATCAGGCGTTATGGTGTCCTGAACTGCGAACCCATAATCTCCGAGTGAGCAAAAAAAGCCTGCCTCGGGCCATTCGTATCCTTAATACCCTCTACTATGCCCTTGAGGAGCGGGCCTACCCCATTGCCTTTCAACACAAAGAAAAACCCAAGGTGACTGTGCGTATACTTGGGGAATCTCTGGAGTTTGGGATCGAAGAGCGCTTCCGACGCATCGAAATTAAATCAAAAGAGCCCGAACCTCTGTCCTGGTGGGACCGAGACCGATTTCAATATCAAACCACAGGAATATTAACTGTAAAAATTCTGGACTTTACGTGGGGAACACCTCTCCAAAAATTATGGAGTGATGGCAAGCGACAAAAGGTGGAAGACCTCTTACATCCGTTCATTCTTGGACTCATTCAAGTGGCTCAATGGGAAAAGGCCGAACGTCTCAAGCGGGAACGGGAACATCAGGAACGATTGGAGGCAGAGGAACGGGGAAAGGCCCTTGAGCAGAAGCGCTTGGAGGAGGAAGCGCAAATAGCGGAGCTTGACCAGGAGGTTACCAACTGGCAGAAGGCTCAACAAATCCGAGCCTATCTAGCCGCACTCAAGGAAGCCGTGGATCAAAGGATGAAATCGAGTGAACCCAACCCAAAAGTCGATGAATGGTTCGCTTGGGCCAATCGTTATGCAGACAAAATAGATCCTCTAATATGGCCTTAATCTCTGCAATCGAGCCGCAATCTATACATCCACTGGAAGGCATGCTTCCACCTAAGTCTTTCAAATCTTAGCGTTTTCACAAAGAGGAAGATGGGGTGAGTGACGGGTTTCGAAGTGTCCTTAGGTGTTTTCACCGGTCTAAGCCAAGCAAGGCCACTCAACAAGAACAACACAATATCCAACTAGCCTTTTGACTACCTTTGATCTATTTTAGCTAGCAACCCGGCACTTTTCCCGGCACTTTCAATAAAGGCCCCTAATTGGAAGCTGATCCCTTCCATGACGCCGTCTTCTCCTGCAAGGCGGCGGGGCCTCCCTCATAATTAGCAGGAACCCAGCGGGAGGGGGCATGGCACAAAAAAAACGGCCCACCAACAAACCCCGAACGCCCGACACGGCAGCGGGGCATCGTCGGGCCAGATTGCCTCCTTTGCTTCCATTGACACCCGTTTCCGGCGCTGAGAGGCAAGCATTAGGGCTACCTGAGTGGGCCATGCGTTCAGAGTGGCCCCACACCTATGGCAAAAAAGAAGAGCATGATTTTGAGAAAAATCGCAACCTCCTTTTTTCTGATAAAGCCTTCCGGGATGACATTCTTTTATACAAACAAAAATATCCTCAAGCCTATTGGGAGAAAGTTCCCTCCCTCAAACAGCACGCCGACTCCTTTTTTGAAGGGCTTTTGACGGCCTGGGTTGTCCTTTGTGAAAGGTATGAGAAAGAACTTGGTCCCAACGTCTTAACGGCGGCGGTCTCCCCGGTAACGCTTTGGGCTGACCTCGATGCCTATCATCTGTGCCAAAAGTGGGGGTTGGATCCTTGGGACTTTCGCTGGATTAAATGGCTTGGGATCAACTGGGATATCGAGCGCGAACCTGTTCCCCTGTCTGAGCCGCCGGTTCCGCTCCGTCCCGATTTTAGCCCATGCCGTATTTTCACAGAAGAAGGGCTTTACGTTGATAGCAGGGTGCCACGAAAGATGATTCTTGAACTCAAGCCGGGTGTGACGCGCAAGGGCGCACAACGAGCCCTTGACGCGGTCTTTGATCGTTTTGAAGTAGAGGTAGAACCTGATTGGTTAAAAGAAAGGAAAAAGCCTGTCCGGCCCGGCCTCACACAGAGAGAACAAATGGGCCTAAATAAAATATTTTCAGCAATCCCCATCCCCACCAGACAGCGCGGCCAACAAGCAAAGGCCATCCGCCAAGCCATTGAGCAAGCCCGAGATTCGAATCTGGACATTGGTGATTCCACTATTGCCCGTGAGTATAGGTTATGGCTTGCGGGTCAGGGACGCCCCCCAGCCAAGTATAAAAAGCTTCCCAACTAGTCCCGCACTTTTTCATCCCTAGTCGAATATAAAGGGGGTCCCCTTTATATTTTATGACAGCCAACCAAACCTAATCTAAATTGCGCCTCAGGGGTTTAAGTTTAAAGAACTGAAGGAGGCGGTCATGGGTAATTTGGTTAACGCAAGCGCAGCGGCAGAGGCTACTGGCCTCAATCCCTTTACTGTGCGCCGATTGGGTGCCAGTGGCCGCATTAAAATTTACCGACACGGTGCGGCGGTTCGGTTCGATCCCGATGAGATCCGTAATTACATGGGCAAAGAAGGGGAGGAACGGCCAACCATCACGCGACCCAGGGCAAAGGGGCCAGGGTTGCAGAAGTGAGCGAAGGCCAATGGAGTTGGTGATGGAGCAATTCAAAAAGGCCGAGTGTTAATGGGGAAGCAAACTAAAAAAGGGTTGCAGCCTTCACGGTTTTTTCGTGTCAAGAACTTTGAGAGATTCCAACACTATAAAAAACGCTGCCCACCATGGATCAAATTATATTATGAAATTCTTGACGATGACGCATTTATCAGTCTCCCACTTGAAGCACAACTCTACTACCTCCTCCTCCTTTTGATTGCCGGGCGGCGCGATAACGTCATTCCACTCGATTCGAAATATTTAAAAAAAGTCATGCGTTTAGAACACGAACCAGACCTAAAGCCGCTATTTGAATCAGGTTTCTTGCTAGCGCTGAGCAAGCAGCAAGCTAGCAAAATGCTAGCTGACCGCAAGCAAAATGCTCTTTCAGAGACAGAGTCAGAGGCAGAGAGAGAGAAAAGAAGAAAAGAGTCAGAGGAAAAGGGAGAGAAAGAGGGTTTGGGGGAAGGAGAGGGGCGACAAGAAAACCAAAATGCGGAAGAGCGGTTAAGGGGTAAAAGTCAGGGGATAAATGGGGAAAGAGCGAATCAGGCAGAAAATGGAAAAACCTCCGAAGGGGGAGATCGAAGAGCAGCGGATGGGGAAGCTTTCCAGGCATTGGAAAAATTGCGCGAGGCGGTTGGTATTCCCAAAAAGGACGGGTTTCAACCTATCGGCAACCCACTCAAGGCATTTCAACGCGATTGATATTTTTATTCACGGGCGAATCACAATCAACGAAAGGGGAATTTTTATGGAAAGTGCGACAGTGCAGACATCAAGCGTTCTCAGTGAATGGCGTGAGCAGGTTCGGGCCGCACAAGCTACCCGAGACAATCTCATAAAACAGGTTGAAACCCGGACCTTCCAGAAAGCTGAAGCCGAGCGACTAGCCAATGGTCTAGAAGCTTCACGAGCTGAAGTGATTACCAATATCGGAAGAGGATCTGCGAGCGAGGCTGATTTGGCAAAAGTGAAACGGGAGTTGGGAAAGGCTAGGGATGGCTTGCGGGATTCGACTGAAATTCTCACGTCCACGGAAGCGTCGTTAAAGGAGGCCGAGTTGCACCTTGCGCAGGCTGTCAAATCTCTGAAGACCGAAGAAGACCGGGCTTGGCGGCAGGCCTCTGTCCTGCTCATTGAAAAACACCGGGCGGAAATTCAAGAGAGGTATGATGAAATTTATTGCTCCATTTGCCTCTATCAGCCAGGAACGCTTTATTTGCCTCTGATTAATGCACTGGGGCTCAAAGTTCCTCAGGGAGAAGGCTTTGTGCGAATTAAGGACCGGCTGGCCGAGCAATTTAATCTCTGAAGGGCTATCACGCGGGCGAATATTCACAATTTTTCAAATGGAGTGAAACATGATCACATCGAACGCAAACAGTCAACCTAGCAGGGTTTCTGACGCGGATATCCTAAAGCTTGCGGATGACGCCGAATCATTGCGGCGAGCCTATGAACGAACGCCCGCACTGCAAGAGGAATTTCTCGATTTTGGATGTTTTCAGGCCTACCTAACCGGGTTGAAAAATGGACGGTCGAGCGTATGCGACGGCCGCGGCGTTGTTCGCTCAAGCATAGCTGAGTCGAAAACCTTTCTAGCGAACTAAGGGAATGCGCTGGTGCTGGGAGCGCGTGTTGTTCGTCCGATGCCTGGCAGGGGCCGGTTACCCTGGAGCCCATCGGATCTTGTGGGTAAAAGCGGTGAGCCCCTCACTGCCTACTTGGAGTGGGGGGTGATCCGTTCTCTTGATGGGGGTGTTGAATGGATATGCAGATAATTGATCGGGAACGGGTGAGAGGTCTCATGTTGGAATTAAATGCCAGTGGGTTTCCGAATCCGGAAATTTCCCGGCAGGTTGGCCGCTCACTGTCCTTCGTTGAGAAAGCCTTGAATGGGAAGAAACAGTTTGTTTGGAAACTCCCACCAGTTCCACCGCTGACGAAGGTTTGGCGAGGTGGGTCTGAGCAGACATCGATGGGGATTAAGCGGATGCAAGAGGCCATCGGAGCAAACTTGCATTGGTTGTGGGGCGTCAAGGAAAAGAAGCCGGAGCCAGGCAGGCCTCCGAGTAAATGGCGGACTGTCCGGACACACCGGGCACTAGTTGAGCAGGCCGTTGATACTCTTAGTTTGGTGTGTGGTGTTCGACCGGCGGAGGTGTGGCGGTGGATCTATCCCGGCCGGGAGCGGCACATCTACCGGCACGTTGACCACCATCATGGTGTACGCACTTCGGGATGAGCGGGTCCTTTCTGGTAACCCATTACTGCGGAGGTCGAGCGGCGCAGTATTTTGCTAGTTTGTGGTTTTTTTATTTGGTTGACATGCAACATTAGTTGACATATTTATCATTAACATATTGAAAATACTCGTGTTTTATGTAAATAAAAGCCATGATAATGCAACATATAACTGTAAACCGTGTTGTCAGTCGCAACACAGAAAGGCCGGGACAGGAAAGGCCGTGGGGTGTCCGGTTTTAGGAAATTTTGTGGGAAAAATTTCCGGTTTGGTCAACAGGCAATATCTTCTACTATTCGACAAAGAAAGGGGGGGGCGCTATGGCCTTCAATGATTCCATTACGTTCGAGATTACGAATATCAAGGGCTTAGAAGAGGCCAGTAAGCTGGCTCCCAAACGCATTCTCTCCACTCTGAAACGGGAATATGCGCGGGAGGGAGCGAAGTTCAAAACGGAATTTCGCAAGAATAACCTGTTTGGGCCTCCTGGGATCAATCTGCCAAGACGAGCCGTGGGGTTCACGCTCAAGTCCAAGAAAAAGACCTTCACGAAAATTAAAGACAAAGAGGGCAAGGGGGCGCAATTGTCCCATGTCCTGACCAAGGTGGTGGTGGGCAAAAATGGGATTGTGTTGGTTGGCTATCTGAGCCGGTTCCTTGGGTTTCATGCGGCCAAGCTGGAACAGCCATTTAAAGACACCTTCCGGAAGATTGAGCCACGCCTGCGAGCCAGGATCGGCAAAGAAGCCGCACGGATTACCCAACAAGTGCTCGATAAGGGGTTGCGTGATTTTCAGAGGGGAAAGCGATGAAGGAATCAATGGTCAGTTGTGGGGTTCGGTGCTCGGTATGCCTTCGGCCGCTGTGCGTTGGGCAAGTGAATGAGCAAGTGCGCGGTACGTGTGAGCCTGTGATTCGCACGGGGTTAATGTGCCCCCAGTGTTTATCTATCGTCTCCCTGGCGGGTCCTGGAATTTCCATGTCGCAAATACGGTGACCGGGATCCACAATGTTCGGGGAATTTTAAAAGGAGGGAACTTGTGAGCGAGGAAGTCCTTCATAGCCTTATGCGGCAGAATTTGGCGGCACAGACAAGCGATGAGCGGGTGAGCCAATGGTATGCGGCCATGCAAGCGGCGTTGGTTGCCCTTGAATCCTCCCATGGTGTGTACGTCGATGAGATCCTGACAGCCGCGGCGTTGGTCATTCACGCTCGAAAGCGGGGACACGCGGACCCTACCTTCCGGGTGCCGATGGCCCATGAACTTCAAACCGTCTTCGATGAGTTGGACGCGGACACCAAAATTGAGCCGCTGTTGTCCTGGACGGCGAAGAATATCAATCGTCTTTCTCCATTGGTTACGGCAGCTCCCTGGACGCACGAAACCTTGACCAACCTCATGCAGGCCAAACTATTTGCGGTTCGCGACCGGAACCCCCTGATCCTTCGTGCCGTCATTCAGTTTGCCCTAGCTGAATATCTCTTGTGCGGGTATGACCTGACAGCCCTGTACGCGGTCTTTGAGAAACTTCACCCACCACTAACAGGGCCAGATGAATAGCCCGCCGTTTTCCGCAGATTCGTTTAATTGGCGTCGTTGGGTGGGACTACCCTTTGCTCCACGCGGGCGCGGTCCGTCTTATGATTGTTGGGGGTTGATCTGGGCCGTGCTCCGAGAAGTGGGGCACGACCTCCCTTCACTCCTGGATGATGGGGTTGCAACAGGCAAACAGAAAGCCCGCCTGGATCAATGGAAGCCCATTCCTCCCGGCGATCCGAAACTATTTGACATTGCCGCGTTTTGCTATACCAAGGACACCCTTCACCTCGGTTTGGTGTGCGGGCCTGGTGTCTTTCTGCATACGGCGGGCGGGGAGGGTAGTGGCGTGGATAATTTTCTCCAACAGCCATGGCGAAGCTGTCTGAAGGGGTTTTATCGGTTTCAAGCGGCGCGGGCTGGGTTGTGAGGTAGCCTGGTTCCGCTCATCGGCCTGGACTCTTCTTTTTATATTTTTGGAGCAAGAGGCGCATTCCCTCTTCGAGCATTTCATTGACGTTTCGATCTTCATCGACAGCTAAATGCTTGACCTCTTTCATGAGTTCCTGGTCCAAGCTCAACCCGTACGTTTTGCGTTTTCCTTCCGCTTTTTCGGCCATGGCGGCGGTAGCCTAGCCCGAGGGTTTCAATATAGTCAAATATATATTGACTTTATGAAATATATAAATCTATATTTATATAAATTTAAACGAGAGGAGGTGAGGATATGGCCACAATGACGAAGGTGTTGATCCAACTGCCTGTATCCATGAAACGCAAGTTAGACAGGCTGAAAACCAAGGGCTACACGGCTTCAGGTTTTATCCGGGCTTTGTTGGAACGTGAATTTCAAACCAAACCACAAAAGAAAGGAGCGTGAGTGAACCCCATGGGCAAACCTGCACAGGTCAAGGCCACAACCACGGAAGCCGCCTTTGTGTACGAGATTGAAACCGACAAACATGGATCTGGCCGGTTTACCAGCGCGGACCCACGGGGAAGCCAAGAATTTGAACGCCAATTTTCGAAGGCGCTGTTCGATCTGACTGGGTGCCACAATCATATATGGGGGCACTATGGGACGCTCAACGATCATGGCGGTCTCAATGTCGATGGTCAGTTTTCCGTGAAGGAAACTCCTGGTGGTCAGTAACCAAAAAAAGAAAGGAACCTGAGTCATGAAGATTCCCACAAAGGGTGTTTTCTATTCCCCATGCCATCTCAAAGGACCAAATGGTGAACCGTTTTCAATTGAGGGCACGCAATGCCGAACCTACCGGGCCGCCGAAAAAGAGGCCGAGCAGCTTCAGCGCTGTTACCCCACCGAAGTTTTTGTCGCAGAAGTCACCGTTAAACGGGCGAAGAGCCCGGCCGCGAAACGATCCAACCGAAAAGCGTAATAACCTTGCCCATACGAAAGGACTCTGAATCATGACTTCAAAAATGACAGCTCTCAAATTACAAGAAGAGACCAACCCTGAGCCTCGGGGGGACCACATGGACGAAGCGTTAAGCAATCTGAGGAGGTTGACTTCCACGCTAGCGATCTTGTCGACCATCAATCCCAAAAGTGATTTTTGTATTACTCAACATGACCTGTCTGAAGTATTCGGGGCGCTGTTCCAGTGGTCGAGGGATGCCCTGCAAGAAGTGGAATCGCATGTGGAGATCGAGGAGGGCTAATCCCTGGCGCGATGGACGAATGGACTCTCTAAACGTGGGCCGGTGTGGTGGATGACTTGTAAGGACCAGTAATAATGGACTTTATTTTGATTAAAAAAACCCTTGGTGAAAACATCTTCGATCAACAGGGGTTTGATACGGTGGCCGGTGCGGGCCGCTTTGTGGAATTGCTCAAGGCGCGGTGGCGTGGACGGGCCAAGCGTGAATGGGGCGAGGGAGTCATGGTGTGCGCGAAAATCACTGTTGAACCCGCAACGGGGTATTGCCCGGATCTGGAAATTATCGGAGAAAACGCGGCAAAGGAAGAGGAAGATTTGTCCTGGCAGCGACAGGGATACGAAGACGATCTTCTTGAATTGCTCGGCGAGTTTGACCAATGGGCTGTGCCCATGACCGAGGAGGGCTAATCCATGGCGGGAACACGCCGAACGTTGATTCGAAAGGAAGAGGGGATTTTTGCCTACCGGGTTGCCGGGGGGGAGCGGTTTGCCGTTCGCATGGAATACCGGGGGCAGGATGTACGGAAGTTTGGCTTTGGCACGATATCCAAGGCGCGGCACTGGCGAGATACCCGCAAGGGGCGAGCCTTAGAAGGCAGACTATTCCCCGAACAGGAAGCCCGGCGACAAGAAGAGGCCCTGAAGCAACGGGACGCCGAAACGGAACAACAACGCCGGGACGCTGAAGCGGCCGCAGTGGTGACGCTCAAGGCTTACGGCGAAACGTTTATGAAAGCCAAACGAGCCGCAGGGCTGAAACATACGACAATAAAACGATACGACAGCATTTTGAGGATTCACTTAACCCCGGCCTTTGGAGCACTGCCCCTAGCTGAAGTGACCAGGGGCAAGGTGCGGGAACTGGTGTCCTCCTTGAGTGAGGATGGGCGTAAGCCCAAGACCATTAAAAACGTTTTGCTTTGTTTGTCGGCGCTGTTTACCGAAGCCCTTGAGGATGGGCATGTTCAGCACAACCCGGCGTTAAAAACATCCAAGCTTATTAAGACCGGCAAATGTGGAGAAGAGGTGGACACGTTTAGCCACGAGGAAGAATGCCGGGTGCTCCAGACCACCAAGGAGAAATACCCCCACTATTACCCGTTTATTTTGCTGCTGTTTCGCACAGGTATGCGAGAGGGGGAAGCCGTGGCATTGCGGCCGGAAGATCTGGACTTGCGGAAGCGGTATGTGTGGGTCCAACGCAACTTCACGGCAGGGCAACTCTCAAACACCCCGAAGAGCCGCCAGAAACGCAAGGTCGACTTAGCACACGATCTGGTCGCGGTTTTGAGGGATTACCTGGTAGTCCGTGAAGCCGAGGCCATGTTGAATGAGCGGACAGCCGAGGAATGGTTATTTACTACGCCGGGCGGAGATATGATCCGGTCGAATAACTTTCGAGATCGTGTGTGGAAACCGCTTTTAAGGGCGGCGGGGATCCCATATCGGTGGATCCATGCTACCCGGCATGCCTTCGCTAGTCGAATGATTCTAAGCGGAGCGAATGTGGTCTATGTTCAACGGCAGCTCGGTCACGCCAGTATTCAACTGACAGTGGATACATACACCCACTGGTTGAAAGAATCTGAACGGGGGCAGAACCTTGAAGTTGACCGCTTGAGTACCCCTTTCGGGGATGGAGTCGGCACTTTACCCGGCACTCTCAACGGGGTCAAAACACATGACATTGAAAGAAATGAAGAAAAATGGGGTGAGTGACGGGTTTCGAACCCGCGACCTCCGGATCCACAATCCGGCGCTCTAACCAACTGAGCTACACCCACCATCACATGGAAGTTTCGGGCGGAAGAAGAGGGCAATCTTATCAGAGGACCATAGGCGTCGCAAGCCACATACCGATCGCGACCATCGGGAATGACTGACCTAATTTTTCGAGAGAACCTGATATTTCAAGCGCCATAAAGCCTGTTAAACACCACAACAATTTACCCCGCGTTCAATTGACCACTTTCATGAAATTGTGTTAGAAAGCACACTTCGATTTTTTCTGGAGGAAATTATGGCTAATCGACATCAATCAGCAATCAAAGCAGCTCGGCAAACTCTGAAGCGCCAGGAACGCAACCGGTCTATCATGCGACGCGTCAGAACCTTTATCAAGAAAGTTCATGGAGCGGTCAAAGAGAACAAGGGCGACGAGGCCAAGGCTTCTTTGCGAGAAGCGACCTCTGAGCTGCATAAAGCCGTAACCAAAGGCACGCTTCATCGGAACACCGCCTCTCGTTGGGTTTCCCGTCTCGCATCCCGCGTCAACGCACTCTCACCCAAATAATACGGTCAAATGGTAACCAGTTCTCACGCCTTGTGAGATTTCATGCGTCCACCTGCGACCTTGCTGCCTTGACCGGCTTTGGTGGCCCGGCAAAGCTGGATAACCAGGTCATCCAAAATGAGCTTCGGACGTGATGCCCGCCCTCCTTTAAGAGCCGAATCAGCTTGAGCGAATAATTCCCATGCTCGACGGAGGTGGGATTGCTTCCACCGCTGAACCTGCTGGATAAATTCCCGCGTCCGAAACGGAGGAATCCCTGCTTGGCGTGTAGCCTGTCCCGCATCATACCCTTCTTGCATCAGCTCATGCGTTTTCCAGATCTTCCGCATCTGCCACAGAAAGGCACCTAACATACGTAAGGGGGCTTCGCCGGTTTCTAAGTTTTTGGCCACAATATCCAATGCCCGCCCCTGATCCCCTCGGGCAACGGCTTCCGACCAATCAAACACCGAAATACCCGGCGGTTTTCCTCTGACCGTTTCCACGTCTTGTGCCCGAACCCGATGGCCTTCCGGCATGAACGCCACCAATTTCTCTAATTCACCGGCCGTCCCATACAACCCTTCGGCAACCTGATCCTTCAATATCTCAAGGGCACTGTCTTCCAACTGCAAGCCTAACTCTCGCGCTCGCTGCGTGACCCACCCTGCTCTTTGCCCCTCAAATAGGGGAGCGCATTCCACCACCGTCCCCCGCTTTTTAAGCTCTTGCACCCACTTCGTCCGCCCGTCTAATTTTGCTGCAGTCATAACCATCGTGGTCGTTTCATTGGGATTCTGAAAATAGGGTATGAGAGCTTCCCCATCACGAGCAGAGAGCTTATCTGCCCATTTTATGATGAGGAGTCGTCTCGATGAAAAAAACGAGGCCTCTTCCGAAATGGCTAATATTTCGGAGGCATCGGTCTCATCGCCATAAACGACATCGACATGAAACATCTGGGAGGAATCATGGGCCGCTGAAGGGTCCGATAACTTTGAAGCATTCTTTTCCTGACCTGCCACACGAAGCATGCTCAAAGCCTGATCGCGGAAATAGGGCTCTTCCCCAATCACCAAATACAGGGGAGATAATCCATGCCGGTTGATCTGACTTTGAAGGTCATGAATTTTCACGGTGAATGCGCCTCACGAAGCAGAGAATGCTGCCAAACCATTGAGGTAATCAAGGCATTTGAGAATCTGAAGGTACGAGATCTCCGGAAGGCGCTGAGATTTCGGGGGATTCGTCACCATGGGATTCCGCATCCGGGATGGTCGCCTTTCCATTCCTCTCAAAAACCCCCTGCTCCCTGGCCCCCAAAAATTGATCGGCTAAATTGGCAGCCACCTGTTGCCCGGCTTGTTCAACCGCCCGGTCCTGCAAAACCCGGTTGAATTGCAATCCCCTCTCGGAATCCGACGTGGATGACGCATTCACAAAAAATTCAGCTGTACTGGTTCCGATTTGAGACCATCGGACTTTCCCCGTTTTCCGATCCTTCACCTTCAACAACACTTTCACCATAACCCGGCTTTCTTGTGTCTGCGTGCGAGTAAAGGCTAACGAGGAAAGCGTGACCGATAGAATCGCGCCTTCCATCACAAAATCGGCGGAGGCATCATCCACAAATTCGGCGCTTCCGACCGATTGCAACGCCTGACGAAGATAACTGGTGTATTTGAATTCCAGGTTTGGTTCAAAGCTATTATTTTTAAGCACAGGAAAGGCCAGACGAAGCGGTGGTCCCTGCAACTCGTGGTCGGCACTCCCCCCGATGACCGGGCCCGGCCCCTCAACCGTGAATTGATACCCACATCCTGCACTCAGGCAGAGCAAGATTCCCCATCCGCTTATCAGATATCTCATCCTCTGAAGGTGCCAACCTGGTCGGCCGGAGTTAGATGACAAAATTCACCAGCTTCTGTTCCACATAGATAATTTTGCGAGCAGCCTTGCCTTGCAACCATTCCACCAATTTAGGATCCGCCTGAGCGACTGCAATGATCTGCTCTTGTGTCGAACCGGCAGGAACCACAATCTTACTCCGAAGTTTTCCATTCACCTGTAGAGGAATCGTCCATTCGGCACGAGCCACCAGAACGGGATCAAAGTCGGGCCACGCCTGCCGGCTCATCCCTGGACGCTTCCCTAAGAGTTCCCACAACTCCTCAGTCAGATGCGGAGCGAAGGGTGCCAGCAGCACCACTAACGTTTCCAGCGTTGTTCGCCACTCCGCCCGCTCGCGAGCAGTTAAGGACTCTCCTGGAAATTCTTTCCAAAACTTATACAACTCATTCACAAATTCCATAAGAGCCGCAATGGCGGTGTTAAATTGAAAGCCCCGCTCAAAATCTTCTGTGACCTTTTTAATCGTCTGATGCGTCGCTCTCTGCAATTGGGGAAGCAGCTCCGACTCCCCTGACCCCGGATTGGAAGCCACCCCATTCACGACCGGAAGGAGATCCTGCACCAACCGCCAGACCCGGTTGAGAAACCGGTAGCACCCTTCCACTCCGGTATCGCTCCATTCCAAATCCTTTTCCGGTGGTGCGGCAAATAACGAAAACATTCTGGCCGTGTCCGCCCCATAGCGCTCACACAAGTCCTCAGGGGAAGCAATATTCTTTTTAGACTTGGACATCTTCTCGGTACGGCCTGTCACAATATTCCGCCCACAGTGCATACAGACCCGCCGCTCGCCCTCTTTTTTGATTTCGGTGGGAAGCATCCATCGATGTGCTTCGCACCAGTAGGTTTCCTTGGTCACCATACCTTGGGTGAGCAAATGGATGAAGGGCTCATCGGCCGTCGTGAGACCCAGGTCCCGCAAGACTTTGGTGAAGAAGCGCGCATACAAGAGATGCAACACGGCATGCTCGATTCCGCCGACATATTGATCCACCGCCATCCAATGTTGTGCGGCTTGGGGGTTCACGGCTTGTGTGGTGTCCTTGGGCGAGCAATAGCGGAGGAAGTACCAGGACGAATCCACAAAGGTATCCATGGTATCGGTTTCGCGGCGTGCCGGACCACCACACGTGGGACAGGTGGCTTGTGAAAACGAGGGGGATTCCTTAAGGGGGGATCCACCTTTCCCGGTGAACGGCACATCATCAGGCAGCAGCACCGGCAGGTCACCTTCGGGAACCGGGACGATGCCACAACAATCACAATACAACATCGGAATGGGCGTCCCCCAATAGCGTTGCCGCGAGATACCCCAATCTCTTAACCGGAAATTGATGGTTCGCTTTCCCCATCCCTGCGTTTCCACATATTCGCCGATGGCCTGTTTGGCTTGCGACACGGACATGCCGGAAAAATTCCCCGAGTTCACCAAGAGTCCGGCGTTATCCTGTTCTTCATACGCCGATTCCAGGGCTTCGGAGCCCAGTCGGCCTTCCGGATCTTGAATCACCAGCCGAACCGGGATCTGATAGGTTTTCGCGAATTCAAAATCTCGTTGGTCATGAGCGGGAACGGCCATAATCGCGCCCGTCCCATATTCATACAACACAAAATTCGCCACCCAAATCGGGATACGCTCCTTGGTAAACGGATTGATAGCGTAGGCGCCGGTAAACACGCCTTCTTTGTCCCGATCAGCGGCCGTACGCGTCGCTTTATCCACACGAGACACACGAGTCACAAACTCCCGAACCCCGGCGGCCTCAGGTCTCCCCTCTATCAATTGTTCGACCAGGGGCGATTCCGGAGCAAGGCTCATGAAGGTGGCACCATGAATAGTATCCGGTCTGGTGGTAAACACCCGGATTGCCTGCAGCCCGTCTACGGTCTCCGCTAAGGGAAAATCCAGCTCCACCCCTTCGCTCCGCCCAATCCAATGCCGCTGCATAGCCAGCACACGAGCCGGCCAGGTCGCCAACCGCTCACAGCCGTCCAATAATTCCTGAGCATAGGACGTAATCCGGAAAAACCACTGCTCCAATTCTTTTTGAATGACGACCGACTCGCATCGCCAGCAGACGCCTCCGTCTTTGCCTTCTTGGGCCAACACCTGCTCATTCGCCAAGACCGTTTCACAAGAAAGACACCAGTTCACTGCCGAGCGTTTTCGATACGCCAGTCCACGCTCAACCATTTTCACAAAGATCCATTGATTCCAGCGGTAATATTCAGGCTGAGAGGTATTCACCTCCCGATCCCAATCATAGGACAGCCCCATCCGCTGAAGTTGTCCTTTCATATAGGCCACATTTTCCTGAGTCCAGGCGTTGGGGTGCACCCCTTTTTCAATCGCAGCATTCTCTGCCGGCAATCCGAAAGCATCCCATCCCATCGGGTGCAACACGTTATACCCGCGCATGGTTTTATAGCGGGCCACGACATCCCCGATGGCATACACGCGAACATGGCCCATGTGTATCCGGCCCGAGGGATAGGGAAACATCTCCAAACAATAATATTTGGGCTTGTCCGAATCTTCCTGAACCTGGAAAGTTCCGGATTGATCCCAATATGCCTGCCACTTTGCTTCAACAGCCTGATGATCGTAGGTATGCGCCATGCTTATGCCTTATGAAAAAAATATGATGATCGCTTCGGTAAATACGCCACAAATACCTCCCTACTTCCTCGTCACCTGTGCAGGGAAATGTCGGTATGGGTAAACACTTTTTCCGCGTCAAATTGGATAAAGACATTCGGAGACTGTGCGGGTACTTGCCTCCGCAATTTGACGTTGGGAAACGCTGCATTTTCAACAGCATCCTGAGGAATCTAGCATAGAGAAACCCACCCCACAAGCAAATCGCAAGGAGGCCGTTTAGACCACCGGATCGCGAATAAATGCACTGGGAAAAGGGGAAAAACAGAACGGCTAGAAGGACCGCTTGTTCGCCTTGCGCGACTTCACGGAAATGGGTGAGGGAGGACGAGCGGTCGATCCGGAAATGGCACCAACCACTTCCCGATGTTCACGCTGCAGATGACGATGACGCTCAATTAACGGATCAAGGACTTCGCCACACATCAGACACCGCCAACCCGGCATCCAAATCTCGCCACTCGTGGCCATATCCACAAAGTGATCGACTATCATGGTCCCCTGACATCGAGGGCATTGCATGCGTTAGACCTCCTCTTTATAAGTGATGTATGTATCCATCGGTGAGGCCCTCACAGACCTTAAATCGTTCAAAGGGGAGAAGTGGAAGCCTCCTGTTCGTCGAATAATGGACAACAGGACAATACAACCGCACGAAAACACACACACTCTCTCTATCTCATCACAGCCATCCGAATTTTTCCAAGGAAACGAAAAACCCAGCTGCTCCCAACAAAATTTCCACGCAGCAGTTCAGAAATCCGCCCGCACTTGTTTTCAAAGAGGGTCTGTTGAAAAAGCCACCAGCGGCGTTCTCGCCATTTTCCCGTGCTTACGTACTCAGCGTACGCTCCGCGCGTAAAAACGGCTGCGGCCTTGCTGGACGGACCCTTCGGGAAGACTCAGGGCATGCTTTTTTGAACCGACCCGGAGCCGTTGATGAGTAACCTAATCCTGGGCCAACTTGCCCTTGAACATCCTTATTATTCAACACTCCCAAAGAAGGCCCAGATCACATTTTGTGAGAATTGGTGGGCCTCAACAACCATAGCCGACACCAAACCAATAATCTGGCGAAGGACTAGGAACTCCCCTTCGAAGATTTTGGGGAACGCAGTGGTGAAGGAAGAGGAATCATCGCGTCACCCCGCAGTTTGCGATGAAAGGTGATAGCAAAGCGATGGGCTTCATCTCGAATGGTTTGGACCAGCCGTGTTGCCGGTGATTTCAGGGGCAGGATGATAGGGGTCTTCCGACCCGGCAGAAAAATCCGTTCGTCTTTGTCACCCTTCGCTTTAGCTAAACCACAAATCGCGACCTGTGAGAGACCAACGGCTGCCATCGCTTCCATGGCCGCGCCTAATTGTCCGGCTCCACCATCAATCACCACCAGATCCGGCTTCGGTAGGGTTTTTCCTGGTTTGTTGGCCAACGATCCGCCATATCGGCGTTTCATCACTTCATGCATACTGGCAAAGTCGTTGGCGCCTTCTACCGTTTTAATCCGAAATCGCCGATAGTCCGACTTCTTCATTCTGCCCTGTTCCCAAACCACCATGGACGCCACTGAATAGGTCCCCATGGTATTGGAGATATCAAAACATTCAATGCGGGTCGGAATCTGCGGCAACATTAAGAGCGACCGAAGCTCTTCCACCGACTCACTGGATTCGGTTTGCACCCGAAGATGTTCATTGAGAGCCACCGCCGCATTTTCCTGTGCGAGCTGGAGCAATTCATATTTACCCCCTCGCTCAGGAACCAGCACACGCACGGCTTCTTCTTTTTTCTCGGACAACCACCGCTGGACCAGCGATTGATCGTCAAACCCCACAGGAAGCAACACCTCTTTGGGAGGCACGACGGTTTTGGCATAAAACTGTTCGAGCGTCGACCTCACCAGCTCCTCATCGGTGACGTCGTGAGCGTCGGACCAGAAAAAATCACGACGGCCAATTAACAGGCCCCCTCGCACAAACAACATCTGGACATCAACTGCCCCTCCGATTCTGGCCAATCCCACGATATCCTGTTCACGGGCGCTGATTTGTGCCACCCGTTGTTTGGCCAACATCCGCTCAATGTTTCCAATCTGATCACGCAGCCGAGCGGCTTCTTCGAACGCTTCCCGCTCCGCCGCGTCCTGCATGGCTGATCGTAAGGACTCGAGCAATTCCGTGTCCCGTCCTTCTAAAAACCAACGAACCTGCTTCACAATCTGATGGTAGTCTTCCTTTGTCTGATTTCCCGTGCAAGGTGCCATGCAACGCTTGATTTCAAATTCCAGGCATGCCCGCTCAGCGCTTCCATTAATATCGATCGTGCAAGTGGCCAGGGGGAACACCTTGCGAATAACTTTCAGGGTGTCGCGCATAGCTCCCGTAGGGACATACGGACCAAAATATAACGCCTTATCCTGTTTGACCCGGCGGACGATCGACAGCCTCGGGAAATCATCGTGAATCGGCAACCGGAGATAGGGATATTGTTTATCATCCCGGAGGACCACATTAAACCGTGGGCGATGCCGCTTGATCAGATTACTTTCCAAAATGAGAGCTTCGAATTCCGAGTGGGTGACGATCGTTTCCATCTCCGCAATCTGCGAATACAGCACCCGGTTTTTAGGAGTGAGATCAGCCGCATGTTGAAAATACGATCGCACTCGGTCCGATAACACGGCGGCTTTTCCAATATAGATAATGTCGCCTCGTCGATCCTTAAAAAGATAGACTCCTGGTTGCCTGGGAAGGTTATTCAATATTCCGCTCAAGCGACCTGGTTGGTCCGAGAGGACCTGAGAAGTGCCCGTGGGTTTTTCCATCATCTCGTGTTTTGCACCTTGATCATCAGACGATGGCAACTCCCGCTGGTCGTTGTATTAACTCAATTTCATAGCCATCCGGCGCATCGATAAAAATAAACCGGCTGCCGGATGAAGATCGGGTGGGGCCATCCGTGATCGGCACACCTTTGGCTTGGAGTTCCTGAATCGTCTGTTCCAAATCCTCCACTTCAAAGGCCAAATGCACAAGATCCTCTTGGACCTTAACCGTCCCGCTACTCGGGAAACTGCACAACTCAATCAATTCCTCACTATTGGGGACAGCCAAAAATGCCAGATGGGAGCCTCGTGGCGACACCTTTTGCTCCACGACTTCCAACCCAAGGACCTCACGATAAAAACCCAGCGTCTGCTCCATGTCACTCACCCGCATTCGCGTATGCAACAGTTTTTTCACCCGCATGCCATTCTCCTTTTCAACATTCGCCTGTCCGACTTAAGGAACGGAATCCCTCTGCATGAATCAAACTTTTTCGAAAAACAGAGAGGAAGTCCGCGATTCCCGCTGGGGAAACCTGACTTTCTCTATTGTCACTCGTTGCTCCTCCCTGATCAAGATTGCTATCTTCTCTGGTTTTTCATAGACTTCCCCGGAATTTCCGATCCGTTCCCGTTCTCAAGGAGGAGACGTGACGACATTGATCATCTGCCGCCTGATCGTTTTTTGCCTCATCCTTGGGCTCTTCAAAACCATCATCATTCCTCAAACAGTTCGCGCGGAAGGATTTCGTATTCTCGATCATGGCGCTTCGGCTACCGGCCAAGGCGCTGCGTTTACCGCCCAAGCCGATGATGCCTCAGCCCTGCACTACAATCCAGCAGGGATGACCCAGTTACAAGGCATTCAATTTTATGCAGGGACTCTCTTGATCGGAGGCACCGTCCGATTCAACAGCGACCTCGGACCAACCGTGAAGGGTGGTGTTGGCGGGACAATCTCCACTCCCCCACCCAGTTCATTATTTCTCACTGCTCACCTTCCTGCCTTAGGCCTGGACAATCTCCCGAATTGGACCGTAGGCATTGGTGTCACCACCCCGTATGCCCTGAATATCGAATACCCCGATGATAGCCTGATTTCTCCCATACTCACGAGAGCGTCCCTTCCCCTTATCGATATCAAGCCCACTCTCGCCTACAAGGTAAATGACTATATCTCTGTAGGAGGCGGTCTGGATATTTATACCTTTGCCAGCTTTTTGGGAGAAGGTCAGGCAGAGCTCCAACAGAATGCGGCACCAGGCAATCCGTTTGGTATACCCGCTGGGACAGGCCTGGAAGCGAACGGGACCGACACCGCCCTGGGATTTAATGCCAGTGTCCTCTGGACACCCTTCCGCAATCCAGACGGTCATCCACTCCTCAATCTTGCATTTGTCTATCGGAACGGACCCAATTTGGACCTCAAAGGAGATTTTTTAGCCGGTGGAACCCGCCTTGCCGGTGCATCCACGAACATTGAACTTCCCGATATCTACACGTGGGCCATCGCCGGATGGCCTCTTCGAAATGCGCAACATGAATGGAAAGTCGAAGTGGATCTCGATTATGCGGATTGGTCCGGATTCAAAGACCTCAACCTGCAACTTTCTAATGGAGCGGTCATCCAAAATCCCCGCAACTATGGAGATGCCTGGGTACTCATGGTGGGAACGGAATTCAAAGCCCTCTCTCCTTCTGCGCTCCCTCATTGGAATGTGGCCTTTCGAACGGGATACGTCAGATCAGAAAGTCCCATTCCCGACCGGACATTCGAACCGGCGGTTCCAGATTCCGATTTTAATGCTTTTTCAGCCGGGCTGGGCTTTCTCTGCCATGCTCCAGGAAAATTTTTGGGGATCCTCCCTTGTGACATTTTTGGGGCAAAAGCCATCGGGATGGATTTAGCCTATCAAGCCTTGCTGTATGATGAGCGGAATGTTCAGAATAACCAACAACCTCTCTTAAACGGCAAATGGGATACTACTTTACACGTCGGAGCCTTATCCGTGCGAATGAATTTCTAATGCGTCTTCCCTGATTTTTTGTCCCCCCCTTCACCCTTTTCGCCGATTCCATTACAGTCCCTTTACCGGATTACCTTCTTCATAGGGACATTCATGTCGCTCTTACCAAAATCTCATCGCATTCTGGAGCGTCCATTCATGGAGTTTCGTCCATTCGGGAAGGATACCCAGGGTGCAACGATTCAGGATGTAAGCGGAATCGCCATCCGCGCCAATCTTGAATATCTGGAGGAGGCCATACAGCGACACCAGGGACCGGAGGCCGCAGAGGAGGCCTTGCGCACTCTTGTCGCCTTACTGAACGAACGGATTCCCGACCGCACCTACCATGTGACGGTCGATTTCCTCAAGAACCACTGGAATAGCTATTCCTATGAATTTGCCATGTTTTTGGCCGAATTTTCTGTTCAGCTCTCGCACGAGGAGAATTTTCATTTCAATCTGGGGCGGGAAAAATTTCTCTCGCCCATTATTCAAATCCTCGGGCGGCCCTTTTCGATAGCCCAGATATACCGCCTGTTCCCGCACTTTGTCGAAAAATTCACCAAAGGCTCGCTCAAGCCGGAGGTCATATCGGTCACCAATGGCCATGCCGTGATGCGGCTCCAATTGTCCGAATCCACAATCAGACAGTTCGGGCCGTACCTCCAGGGCTGTGCCGAACGGATATGCCACACCACAAAGGCGACGGTTGCAGAAGTCCCGGCCCGCATGTTTGGAAAACGGGCGGCCTCGATCCAGGACAGGAGCTGCATCGCCGAGGGCGCCCCCTATTGCGAATGGGCCTTTACCTGGGAACCCGAGCGGCGGACCATGCGGGGATGGATTTTGGGCGGCCTTGCATTGGGGGTGGCCATCATTGCAACCGTGAGAGTTTTGGCTCCCGATCAACCCTGGTGGGTCAGTGCGGGAATCTTTCTCCTCCCCTTGCTCATCCTTCCCTTGGCAAAACGGCTTTGGGATGATCGGCTGGAGATTCAAGAGCGCGGGAAAATCATTCAAGAACAATTGGAGGCGGCTGAACAACGGCACGAAGAATTGCGGGAGGCCTATTTAGCACAAGAGCATACATTGATCGAGATCCGGCGACGAGTCGATGAATTGACCATGCTGCATCAGCTCACCCTCCACATCGGATCAACCCTCGACCGCGAAACCATTATCGAATCAGGGCTCAAAGCCATTGTGGGCTCACTCTCCTTTGACCATGCCTGGGCAACCCTCTGGGACGCACCGCATCAACTCTTTCACAAAATTCAATCAGAAGGTATGTCGGAACGATGGAGGACATTGGTTCAAGACACCCATATTCCCTCAGCCCCGCAGGACCTCCTTCACAGAACCCTCCATACGCAAGAACCCATCGTCATAGAGGACATCACGGATATACTGAGTCAGTGCCATCCCACCACTCGACTGCTCTTGGGGGAGGCCGGAACGAAAAGCGGATTCTCCCTTCCCCTGATTAGTCAGAGTCAACTCCTTGGTGTGTTGATCGTTGGGAGTACGTACCAGAAAGCCATGCCCATCGCCGAACAAAACTTATTATCCACGGTCGCCCACGAAATGGCGATTGCTCTTGATACGGCGATGGCCTATGACGAGATCGAAGCCTTGAACATCGGGTTGGAGAACAAAGTGCAGGAGCGAACACTGGCATTACAACAGGCCAACACAGACCTGGAAGCCGCCAATCACCGACTCAAAGAACTTGACCGGATGAAATCTCAATTTCTCTCACATTGCTCTCATGAATTGCGCACCCCCTTAACCTCGATTAAAGGATTCACGGAAAATCTGCTTCATGGAATGGTGGGCCCCCTTGCGGAACGCCAACACCTTTACCTCACCAGAATCAGTGCTAACGCCAATCGACTCACCCGCATGATTGCCGACCTTCTCGACTTATCGCGCATTGAGGCAGGGACCGTCCGGTTAGCCCATGGATCTGTGTCATTGTCCGAACTTCTTGAGGATGTCACGCAGGAATTGCTGCCACTCATCCAGACCAAGGCCCAACACCTGACGCTCGAACTCACAGAAGACCATTTGACCGCCTGGGGAGACCAGGACCGCCTGCATCAAATCCTCACCAATCTCGTTCACAATGCCCATAAATTTTCGCCACAAGAAGGACGCATCCTGGTTAGAGCTTCTCCCGCTCCTCCGGGTCACATCCTCCTCACAATCTCCGATACCGGTCCGGGGATCCCCCGGGAAGCTCAAGCCAGCCTTTTTCAGCCCTTCTTCCAGGCTCACCGGATCCCGGAAATCGGCACGCAGGGGCTGGGGTTGGGACTCTCCATTGTGCGACAACTGGTGGAACTGCACGGTGGGACGATCTCTGTGCAAAGTCCGCCTGGAGAAGGTGCCACGTTTCACCTTCGTCTTCCGTCCGTCTGCCCTTCAACGCTCTCACCCTCCGCTCAAGCCTTCCATGAACCTCCAATCTAAGAAGGGATCGTTGAAAAAAGCCGCCAGCGGCGTTCTCGCCATTGTTCCGTGCTCACGTACTGGAAATACGCTCTGCGCGCAAAAATGGCTGCGGCCTTCCCTTCGACATGACTCAGGGCAGGACTGGACGAACTTTTTTGCACCGCCCCGAGGCCTGTGATATGCAACATTCCCAAGAATGCTCCACAGACTACATACGTCAATCCCATACCCTCAGAATCCATTTCTCTAAACGGCTTGTCACGGATTGGCGGAAAATTCCATGTAATCCCTCAGGATTTTCATCGTCCTACCGATAAACGTGGATAGTATTGCCTACGACATTATTGGAAGGGAGGTGGAACCATGAAAAAAGTCGCGAAAAAGAAACCGGCCAAAAAAGCCGCCGTGCGAATGAAAAAGTCTCCGGGGAAAAAAAAGGCGTCACGATAACGCCCCTCGGACATCACACTGTGTAGGTCCGGGGGGTCGAATCTACTCCCCGGATTGCACTTTTCCTTCTTCAGGCCCACACTCACTCGTTCCCTCCTGCATCTTGACCTCACAACGGATGTTCGCATCCGCACAAGTTGAGTTTGCAGTCAGGTTATGTAATAACTTCCGATCACTATTCCCCATGTATAGCGAAAACACCCGTTATGGACATTAATGCACAAACTCAACTCTGCGGGCTGTTAGGCAACCCGGTCGAGCATTCGCTTTCCCCCGCTATTCACAATGCGGCCTTTCGTCAATTAGGGTTAAATTTTGTCTATCTGGCGTTTCCCGTCCAGGATCTCGAAGGGGCAGTTCGGGGCCTCCGGGCCTTGGGCCATATTCGGGGACTCAGCGTGACCATCCCACATAAAGTAAACATTCTCCCTTTGTTAGATTCCGCCGAAACGACCGCCAAACACATTGGCTCGGTGAATACGATCGTCAAAGACCGGGGCCTGTTAGTGGGCTCCAACACGGATGCATCCGGCGCGCTCCAAGCCTTGCAACAAGGCGGAGTAGAAACCACCGGACAACGGGTCGTCATTCTAGGGTCCGGAGGAGCCGCTCGTGCCATTGCCTTTGCACTCGGCGTGGAAGGCAAAATTGAACATTTGACTCTCCTCGGCGTCGATGAACAGGAACGAACAGCCTTGGCGAACGACCTCAAAGCCAAAACATCCATCCTCTTGCACGACCGCGCTTTGACTCCTGAAACACTGCAATCGGCACTGGCACAGGCCCAATTGCTTATTCATTGCACACCTATTGGCATGCACCCGAAAGTTGACGAAAGCTGTGTCCCCAAACATCTGTTGCACCGCGATCTGACAGTGATGGATATTGTCTATAACCCACTCAATACGCGTTTATTGCAGGACGCACAGGCGGCGGGATGCCGCACCATCCAAGGGATCAACATGTTTCTTTATCAGGCTGTGGGACAGTTTGAACTCTGGACCGGCAAGCCCGCACCAATCGAGGTGATGCGTAAGGTTCTCACCTCCCACTTCTCTTGAATGAAGGAAATCGGGTTCGGATATAGCCCAAACCCTGAGTTCCTGGGATGGAGAATTCAAACGGAGAAAGAATTGGCCCTGGTAACTTTCCTCCACAAACGTCACATGCCCGCTGGCCTGAACAAAATTCTCCCTTGGTCCCCTCCGGCATTTTCAACTGTTTTCAGAAGAAATTTCACTCCGGTTCTGTTCCAACCTGTCCGAAAATGGGCTTCTAACCAACACTTCAAAACGGGAGATTTATGAATATCGTCTTAATAGGATACAGAGGAACGGGAAAAAGTACTGTGGCAGCAATGCTGGGCCAACGTCTCGGACAAAAGGTCATCTCCACTGATGAAGAAATCGTCAAGGAGGCGAAGCAATCCATTCCTCAGCTTATCGAAAAATTCGGGTGGGATCATTTCCGCACGCTTGAAACTGAGGTGTGTCAAAAGCTTAACGGTCAGGAAAATCTGGTCATCGACACAGGCGGGGGTCTCATCCTTAAAGAAGAAAACGTCAGAATGCTTAAAAATAATGGAAAGATTTTCTGGCTGACTGCCGAAGTTCCAACGATCGCCAGCCGGATTTCCAGCGATACGCAGCGGCCCTCTCTGTCAGGCACCAAATCCTTCGTCGAAGAAATCGAAGAAATTCTTGAAATTCGCAAACCTCATTACCAAGCCGCCGCGGATGATATCATTCCAACCGACCAAATTTCCCCGGAACAAATTGCTGAGACCATTCTTTCCCGAATTTCAACCTAAACCATATACTCAGGGGACTGGATAGCAGGGATCAGTCATTGCCAAAGAAAAGAAAAAGCATAGTAAACCCCGCTGGGTTAAAATCTTTCCGCCTTTTCTCCCATGTCAGCCCTCGCCCCATTGGGGGAGAGGAGACACCAAAACAGTATAGGAGTGGGGATTAAAGCAGTCTAATGCAGTTAACCAACTATGGGATCCATGTCGTTTTTGGAGATGCCGGGGTTTCGTCCCGGCAGCCGAGCCACTTTTGTTTCGGCAAAAGTGGCCAAAACCAGTGACGCCCAGACAGGCTTCATTGGATGGGACAGACGCGAGCCTTCAGAGAGCAGACCAACTCGCTGCGCTCAGACAAGGTCTGCTGAATGCCCGGAACGTCTGTCCCTTGAGCCTGTCAGCAGGCGTCGAATAAAACAAAAAGGGAAAGGGAAGGTGGGTTTTACATACTAGGTTCCAAAGCAGCACAAGCGGTTTATGTGATGCCGAGATCTGTAACAAAAGATCAGAGCATTAGTGGAATCCCGTGGCCTTATGGCGAGGCCAAGTCGTGTTGCCGACTTCGGAGGAAGGCGCGCATTGTTTGAGCATAGCGAGTTTGCGCGCCGCCGGAGTCGGCAACACGGCGCAAGGCACCCGAAGGGCCACGCCACGGCCACCATGGTTTTGGGTCCTTTTGCCGAAACAAAAGGACCTCGTCCGCCGGACGAAAGTCGGCAATTGATATCAAGAAGGCGCCGACTCCTTTTACGGATAATATCAACCTTGCCCAGGGAAACAGACATGGGATCCACCACGGCCGGACCAGCTCAGATGATCTCGACCTGAAAGATGCATTTTTGTAAGGCCTGACCCCGAATGTGACGAATGCCTTTTCCGCTGTTTTGGAAAATTAGTAACGCTTGGTCCTTTTCAACGAATCCAAAAGAGCATTACACTGCTTTTGATTTGACGCTCTACATCATCACCTGTATGAATCCTTCCACTGACAAACAGATGAACCCGTCAGCCGATCCTTGGCGAAGACCCTGGGTTATCGAATGGTCCCAGGATTTATTGGACAGTTATGCCTATTGGTTGAACAATGAACTGATTTCCCGTCAGGGTACTTCACTGGTACAGGCGGAACACTTGTTTACCTGCCCATTTGTGGTCGTCTCTCACGGATTGGAGGATGACCCTATCCTCAATTATGGAAACCGGACCGCGTTAACTCTGTGGGAAATGGATTGGGACCAACTGACTCACACGCCCTCCCGGCAAACGGCCGAGCCTGTGAACCGTGAGGAACGAGCCCGCATGCTGCATCAGGCTAAAACCAAGGGGTTCATTGCCGATTATCGCGGAGTCCGGATCTCCCGATCCGGAAAACGTTTTTTAGTTGAACACGCCACCGTCTGGAATATTCGCAAACCGGACGGGACTCCGCTCGGACAGGCCGCCACCTTTTCAACCTGGACGTTCGTATAGATCGTCAAACGTCTCCTCTCACCGACTCTCCGACCTTTTCCCTTTTTATATGGATTGGCTAAGAAAGGCTCTCTTCAGGCCCTTGCTTGCCCTGAGGATTTTACCTGGGCTATGGTGCCGTGAGGTTGAGAATTGGGGCTTCAACCATTTTTCATGGGGAACGTAACATGATTTTAGCGGCTGACATCGGTGGAACAAAAATCAATCTGGCCTTGTTTGATTGGAACAAGGAACGGGTAGCCCCTATTCGAGAGGATACGGTTTGGACCGCTGATTATGAATCTTTCGAAGAAGTGTTGACGGAATTTCTTGAAGAACCGACTTCTGCCGATTCCGAATCGGAAGATGCCACGGGCACCAGCGACGCCCTTTCGTCCGAATCCACTCCATCTTCTTCACTGGGACCTCTGACCGCCGCCTGCTTTGGCGTGCCGGGACCAGTCTTGAATAATACCTGCCGGGCCACAAATATTTCGTGGATCATCGAGGGAGACAAACTCGCGGAGTTTCTGAATATTCCCCATGTCCGCTTATTAAACGATTTGGAGGCCACTGCCTATGGGCTACGGTTCCTTCAACCGGATGAACTCGAGGATCTCAACCCCAACGCCCCGTCTCCCCCACCCGATGGCACGCGGGTCTTAATGGCTGCGGGAACAGGCCTGGGAGAATCGCTGCTCCTCTGGACAGGAGAGGACTACCACATCTGTCCCTCCGAGGGGGGACACGCCGATTTCGCACCCAACAACGATTTGGAAATCGATCTACTGCGATATTTGCGAACCAGCTATTTGCATGTCAGTTACGAACGGGTTCTTTCCGGGCCCGGTCTCCACAGCATTTATCAATTTCTCCGGGACACCAAAAAGAACGAGCCCACCTGGTTTGCCGAAAAGCTCCCAACCGGTGATCCGTCCGCATTGATTGCAGAAGCCGGGCTAACGGGGAAACCCGAAATTTGTAAAGAAGCCCTGCAGCTCTTCGTCTCTATTTACGGGGCCGAAGCCGGCAATATGGCCCTTAAGACCCTGGCCATGGGTGGCGTTTATCTCGGTGGGGGCATCGCCCCAAAAATCATATCCGCCTTACGGGAAGACACATTCATGAAAGCCTTTCTGGCAAAGGGCCGGTACAAACGGTTATTGGCCAAGATTCCCGTTCGGGTAATTTTAAATCCTCACACCGCCTTGCTCGGGGCGGCCTCGGTCGCTGCAGGCATGGCCGGCTAACACCATGAAATCAAAGCATAACCTGGGTGTTCTTCATGATTCAGACCCAACATCCTCCCTTCGAGATCATGCTGAAAGATCTTCGCCTCCGTTTTTTTTGCCCTCGTCCCTGCCGTTTTGCCCGATAACACTCGCAGAGCATCGGGCTTTGAGAAAAAATGTCTGCAAGTTTCGATGACACGAACGCATCCGGCCGTTTGCCAAGGTATAATGCCCACGGGTAAGACCCTCTATGCCCTTTCCATCGACGCCAATGACACCTGATCAGCAAAAAGCTCAGGCCGCCCGCAAAGCCCTTGAATTTATACAAGATGGCCAGATCCTGGGACTCGGCACTGGTTCCACGGTCCATTATTTCTTGACGGCTTTAGGCCAGCGCGTACAACAGGGATTACGGGTCCGTGGCGTGCCGACCTCACAAGCTACAGCGGTCTATGCCAGACAATTGGGCATTCCGTTACTGAACAATGATGACCCCTGGGACATTGATGTGGCAGTGGATGGCGCCGATCAGGTCGACCCCCAACTGAATCTGATTAAAGGAGGGGGGGGAGCGTTAATGAGGGAAAAAATTGTCGCGAAAGCCGCTCAGCAATTCATTGTCATTGTGGATCAGGCCAAACAGGTGGACCGTCTTGGACTTCCTTTCCCCTTACCCGTTGAAATCGTGCCATTCGGTTGGCGAACGACGCAACGACATCTTGAGAATCTGGGATGGCCTTCCCCGTTGCGCCACAGAGCCGGCCAGCCTTTTCTCACAGACAATGGAAATTATGTGGCCGATCTCCATATTCCTGAAATTACCGACCCCTCCGCGCTCGAATTGTCCCTGCATCAAATTCCGGGCGTGGTTGCATGCGGACTTTTCCTGGTAATGACATCCTTATTAATTACCGGTACAAATGATGGTCCCGTGCTCACCCGCGCATCTTGAGTCCTGCGTTCTCTCTGGTAGAATTAAGTGAGAATTGTTTGCTGTTGCCTGCTACCCCCCTTACATTCAAAGTTGATAAAATGGGGAACATTGAAAAGGTTCAATAAAGCAGGGGTCTGACCACAGGACTCCCCTAACCGATAGAGGAAGAAGGTATCCAGTATGAGGAGACGATTTCCCTTGCGAACATCCTCTTTTAGAAACAGACACCATTTTTGGAGGGTCGTCCTCGCGGTGGGCCTCCTGGGATTCAGCCTTATTCAATGCTCTCAGGCACCGTCCTCACCTCCTCCGGAGACTGCATCTGCCGTCACCGCAACCCCCGTAGAAACCGAGCTGCCCGTACCGGTCGTTCATGCAGCTAATTCGCCAACCGCGGTCAACGTCTCGACGCCTCTTCTGGCTTCTAACGAAACCTTTGTCAAAATCGCCAAGGAGGCCATGGCCTCCGTCGTGAATATTTCCGCTACCAAACGCACAGTCCAAGCTCCCGGTACAAATCCCCTGCTTGAAGATCCATTTTTTCGGAGGTTTTTTGGAGAGGAATTTGAACGGCGGTTTAAACAACCCCGCGAGCGGCAGGAGCAAGGCTTAGGTTCCGGAGTGATTGTCAGCGATGACGGATACATCGTCACCAATAACCACGTGGTAGAACAGGCCGATGACTTGATGGTCCTTCTGGGGGATAAACGGAAACTTCCGGCAACGCTTATTGGCACGGATCCCAAAACCGATTTAGCGGTGATCAAGATTGAAGCCACAGGATTATCCACCCTACCCTGGGGAAATTCTACGACACTGGAAGTTGGAGAATTGGTACTGGCGGTGGGCAACCCCTTTGGTTTGAATCAAACGGTCACAATGGGGATTATCAGCGCCGTGGGCCGTGCCAATGTCGGCATTGTCGATTATGAGAATTTCATTCAAACCGATGCCGCCATTAATCCAGGCAATTCCGGAGGCGCACTCGTTAATCTACAAGGTCAACTCATCGGCATTAATACCGCCATTTTTTCCAGAACAGGCGGCTACATGGGCATTGGCTTTGCCATCCCCAGCCAAATGGTCAAAAGCGTGATGCAAAGCCTGATCGGACACGGGAAAGTTATTCGTGGGTGGCTGGGCGTGTCGATTCAGGAATTGTCCCCCGACCTCGCGACCCAATTTGAGGTGCCTGATACCCAGGGCGCACTGGTGGGAGATGTCTTCAGCGAAAGCCCGGCGGGGCAGGCCGGTTTGAAACGTGGCGATATTATCCGCACCTACAATGGTGTCACTGTGAAGGATCCCAACCATTTGCGGACGCTTGTGGCCGAAACGACACCGAAGACCTCAATTCCTCTTGCGGTGTGGCGAAACGGCAAAATTGTCAATCTTTCCGTTTCCATCACTGAAATGCCTAAAGATACGGCTGCATTGACGGAAATGGCTCCCAGTTCAATCTCAGGGAACCACGCTCTCTCAGGGCTTTCGGTAGAACCCGTCCAACCAGGACAAACACGCGATGGCCAGGGGGTGGTCGTAACCCAAATCGCACCAAACTCTCCGGCCGAACGGGCAGGCGTGCAACCGGGTGATGTAATACTTGAACTGAATCGATCCCCCATTGGATCGGTGAGGGATTTCGAACAGCTTGTGAAGCGACTGGAAGACGGAGCCTCCGCCTTAGTGCTCTTGCAGCGGGGAAAGGGCGCCATTTTCCTGACCATCAAACCATAATGATTAGACCAGAACATTTCCTTCGCCACATCCGACACCCTGAGAGCCGAATAACCATGACAGCACTGTGTTCATTCAGAACATTCCGCCAAATAAGCCAACGTCTCTGCTTTGCGGTTTTTCTCCTATCCCCTGTTTCCACGGAACCAATTCTGTGGGCATCCTCTCCGCAGATAGCCATCCAAGCCGAACCGCCATTTTTTTCTCCGAACCACCTAATGATCCGCCTGGACTCGGCCCTCACGTGGAAAAATCAAACTCGAGAAGCCCATTCCATCGTGGCAGACGACTGTCAGTTCCGCTCCCACTGTTCATTTGACTCAGGCGTCATTCGTCCCGATCATCAGTTCGTCCTAACCCGATTAGCCCCCGGGCAATACCCCTACCATTGTGGACTCCATCCCTTCATGCGGGGCCTGTTAACTATCCATACCGCGCACTCCCCGTCCTCTGATATCTGATTCAAAAGCCATATTTTTGTTGTTGCCACTGTCCTCCCTTGTCAACACAGGTGATTGTCCTTCTGTGACCCCTGTCAGCTGCCCTTTTTTCGTTGCATGCCATAAGTCCCTAATGGTACATTTCTGACATGCCTGGTAAGGGCAGAGAGTACGAAATTCAATTAATAAACAGACAAAGACTGGTCCCATCGTCTAGGCTGGTCTAGGACGGCACCCTCTCAAGGTGCAGACACGGGTTCAAATCCCGTTGGGATCACCAATCGCTATTAGGAGCTGATGTTCGCCCCTTCCTGATTGTTTGCACCCGCTCCCGTTAGAATCAGACTCCCCGTACTCCCGTCTGGTTATTTCTTTCATCTATGCCGTAAGGATCTGTGATGACTACGAGAACTTTTCACGATGGCGAAAGCGACGGCCTGGAAGCCCTGGAGGCTCTGGATCCGGAAACGATTGAATCTTTTTCCGACCTTCTTTCGGCCATGAAAAAAACCGCCTTTGGCGGGCGACGTCTGGGCGATGCTTTTGAGATTTTAAACAAAATGGTCCAGGATCCCGATTGTACGGTGATCTTAACCTTGTCTGGGGCTATGACCATCGCGAAAATGGGAAAGATTATCTGCAGCATGATCGACCGAAACATGGTGCAGGCCGTGGTTTCCACGGGGGCTTTGATTGCCCATGGCTTGAGTGAAGCCGTAGGCAAAACACACTATAAATATCACCCATCCATGACGGATACCGAGCTGTATGAAAAGGGCTATAACCGTGTGTACGATACGCTGGAAATGGAATCCAATCTCAACCACGTCGAACGGGTCGTCAGTCAAACCTTAAAGCGTATGACCCCTGACACACCCATCTCTTCGGAAATTCTGACTCGCGAAATCGGGAAAACTCTCCATGACCATTACGAAGGACCAGGGATATTGAAAAGCGCCTATGAGCAGGGCGTCCCGGTCTATATACCTGCATTTACCGATTCGGAAATGGGGCTGGATGTCTCCATTTGGGCCATGAAGGAGAGGCGACAATCTCAAGGCACACCTCAATCCACTGATCTCTCCGATCAGGAAACCTGGCAGGTCTTGCAGCAATCTCGGCCGGCATTTAATCCGTTCTTAGATCTCAATAGTTATACGGAAAAACTACTGTCTGCCAAACGGTTGGGGATTTTCACTATCGGAGGCGGAGTTCCTCGTAATTGGGCCCAACAAACACCACCCTATATCGATATTCTCAACCTCCGGATGGGTACACAATTAACCCCTCCGCGGTATCAGTACGGTGTCCGCATCTGCCCGGAGCCTGACTACTGGGGTGGTCTCAGCGGATGCACGTATGAGGAGGGTGTTTCATGGGGAAAATTTGTGCCTCGAAAAGAGGGAGGAATGTTTGCTGAAGTCTTGAGCGATGCCACAGTCGTTTGGCCTCTTCTCATGATGGGGCTCCTGGAAAAAGCCCGTCGCCGGTAAATTCACCCCCTGGGCAAGACCAGCCTCTTCTCTCGACACGGTCCGCCGGGAATGCAACAATAGTATCCAATAGCCATGGAGTGATGATGAACATTACCCAATCAAACAAATCGACCATATTCCTCGCCATCCTTCTTGGCACCCTACTCATGAGTACCACGATTCATGGGAAAACTCCTGACTTTTTGATCCAGGATGATGATGTGGTGAGAGGGGATCCCAAGGCGCCCATCACCCTGTTGGAATACTCGGATTTCACCTGTGGCTTTTGCGAAAAGTTTTTTCATGAGACATTTCCTAAATTGCTTTCGGAGTACATTGAGACCGGAAAAGTGCGTTTTGTCTATCGGGATTTTCCAAGGGGCATGGGCAGTCCACTTCGAGCAGCCGATGCCGCTCGATGTGCAGGAGAGCAAAAGGCCTACTGGCCGATGCATGATCGCCTCTTTAACAGTCAAGGCCAGTTGGCTCCGGATAATCTCAAACAATATGCCAAGGAACTCAACCTCCAAGTAGAACAGTTTTCAGAATGTTTGGCTTCCCATCGTTATATGAAAGATATTGAGAAAGATTTACAGGATGCGGGGTCCCTGGGCATTCGGGGCACGCCGGCATTCGTGCTCTTTCCTACAACCCTGCCGGAAGATCCTCATCTTATTTTAATTCCCGGCGCCTTTCCCTATGAAACCTTCAAGGAAGAAATTGATAAATTGCTCAAGCTTCATGGAGGCTCGATCTCTTCACTGTCTTTGCCATTACTGTCCTCTACTCACATTGAAGGAGCATAAATGCTCCATGCATTCGCTCTCCACGCAATTCCTCATTGATCTGACAGCGTGATTAGGTGTACATTTGCAGAGGCAAGGCTGAAATTCATGTTTTTACCCACAGAATGGTTTTGAGTCATGACTGAATCCCAATCCTTCTGGCCTGTTGAATGCGCACAAGGTGAACCTGATCTGTTTGTCTGTTTAACCTGTTTTGATGAAGTATTCAAAGCCAAGATGCCGGTCGACGGGTGTCCGAGTTGTGGAGCCATCGCCGCATTCGAACCGTTTAGTTTGGATGCGATCAGGGAATGGGGAACGGAGAATCTCATTCAGAAAGCTGAACGGTTGCCTTCTTCATCCCATCCCGGTTCTGACCAGCCAGCTTCATCAATCTAACCACCTCCATTTCACGAGGTTTTCACCTTTTCATGACTGTGGCCACGGCAAAGCCAATCCTTATAGGCGGCCAATGGGTCCAGACCTCCTCCGCGGAGCCGGTACGCAACCCCTATTCCAATGACGTAGTGGCCATGGTCTGCCAGGCAGAGCCTGAGCATATCCACCAGGTCACCAACTCTTCCAAACGAGTCTCGGCCGCATGTGCCGGGATACCGGCACATGCCAGAGCCAAGGCGCTCCTGCATATCGCCGCCGGCTTATCCACCAGACGGGAAATGTTTGCGGCCACTATTTGTCAGGAGGCTGGGAAACCGATTACCGATGCACGCCGTGAAGTCGATCGTGCCATTCAGACCTTTCGCTTGGCCGCGGAGGAAAGCACCCGCATCCCTGGAGAAATCATTCCGATGGATCTCGCCCCAGGAGGGGAGGCGTACTCGGGATCTGTCCAACGCTTTCCGATCGGGACGGTTCTTGGCATTACCCCATTTAATTTTCCCCTAAACTTGGTGGCCCACAAAGTGGCCCCTTGCCTGGCAGCGGGAAATCCGATGGTATTGAAACCAGCCCCGCAAACCCCGTTAACTTCGCTCATGTTGGGTGAAGTCTTTTTGACGACAGAACTCCCTCCGGAAATGCTGACGATCATCCCCTGTTCCAATAACCTTGCAGAACAAATGGTGGTTCATCCCAATTTCCAAGCTTTGAGCTTCACCGGCTCTATGACGATCGGGTGGATGCTGAAAGGAAAAGCCGGATACAAACGGGTTCTGCTCGAACTCGGAGGGAATGCCGGGGTCATCATAGAACCGGATGCCAATCTTGACGTGGCCATAGACCGTTGCGTAGCGGGAGGGTACGGATATGCCGGACAAACCTGCATCTCTGTGCAACGAATCTTCGTCCATGAATCGCGGTACGACGACTTCCTCAAGACCTTTGTCGAGCGAGTTCGATCACTGCCCATGGGCGATCCCTCCCTCGAGAAGACCGTTGTCGGTCCCCTTATAAACGAACAAGCCGCCCGCCGAGTCGAGACATGGATCCAAGAAGCGGTTTCGCATGGGGCAACAGTCATGACCGGCGGGACGCGAAAGGATTCGTTCATCGAGCCTGCAGTTCTGACTCACGTCAACAACAGCATGAAGGTCTGTTGTGAAGAAATTTTCGGACCGGTAGTGACCGTCACACCCTATGCAGACCTTGAAGAGGCGTTTGCCCTTCACAATGATTCTGATTTCGGACTCCAAACAGGAATTTTCACCAGCAACATCGACACCATGTATCAGGCATACTCACGGTTAGAAGTCGGCGCACTCCTGGTGAATGAAATTCCGACTTTTCGGGCCGATCACATGCCGTATGGCGGAATTAAACAGTCAGGATTAGGTCGAGAAGGGGTGCGGTATGCTATTCAGGAACTGACCGAACCTAAATTGTTGCTGGTCAAAAGGCCTTCTTGAGGCCTCCGTATTTTTTCTTGAATGTTCAGTCCTCACGATCTTGCACCTTGCCAACCACTCTTGGTAAAAATACCCGCGTACGTGGCAAGGTTGTTCTTTCCCGTGGCGTTCGAATCGTCCAGGCTTTCCCATATAGAGTTTTCGCCAACAGACTGGAGAGCGAGGTTGTGAATCAGATTCGACGATCACCTGGTCATCTCCTGCCTATCCCAATCCACCACTAACTGATCGACGAAGGAGTCGCGATGGTCCCAACGCAAATGTTTCTCACCAGAGGTGTGGGCGTCCACAAGGAAAAACTGGCATCTTTCGAAGAAGCCCTCCGGAGCGCGGGAATTGCTTATTGCAACCTGGTGACCGTCTCCTCCATTCTTCCTCCGGATTGTAAAATTATCTCGCGAAAACGTGGCGAGCAGTTACTTAATCCGGGCGAAATTACCTTTTGCGTCATGGCCAGATCCGAAACCAACGAGCGGAATCGCTTGATTTCGGCTTCAATCGGCGTGGCCATTCCCTCCGGCAGGAAGGTTAATTATGGCTACTTGTCGGAACATCATGCCTATGGAGAAACGGACGAAGAGGCGGGAGAATATACCGAAGACCTCGCGGCCCAAATGCTCGCAACCACCCTTGGCATCAAATTCGATCCAAATGTTGCATGGAAGGAACGTGAGCAGGTATTCAAAATGGGAACGGATATTGTTCGAACCCAGAACATTACGCAATCTGCGATCGGAAAACCAAATCTCTGGACGACCGTGGTCGCGTGTGCAGTCTTTATTCCACTTGAAAACATCACTGACGAACCAAAGCCCCGTCAAAAAAAATCAAAATAGGGGCGTGGATTGGGCAAGCCATTCTGGTGAATAAATGCTTTTCTTTTTCGACTCTTTTGCAACCTGACAAAACCACATTCAAACATCTGTTATGCAGTAGGATTCCCCCTCACTTAGCAGAGTCGGTTCTGCAAGAACCGCCCTTTTCCCTCACAGTGGGACTGTTGAAAAAAGCCGGCAGCGGCGTTCTCGCCATTTTTCCCTGCTCCCATACTGGAAGCACGCTCTGCGCGCAATAATTATTAGTATTCAACACTCTTACAGTGAGAATTCCGCGCATAAGACGGTATGGTCCGAAGGGCTTTCCGCACGACGAGGCTGAACGTCCACCTTCACCGTTTGAGAATAGGGGAGAAGCGGCGGGGTAACCAGAATGTGATCTATGCGCCACCCGCGGTTCGCTTCTAAAGCACCTGGACGTCGATAATCCCAAAACGTAAATTGTTGACGACGCGGAAAATGATGCCGAAACACATCCACGAATCCCCAGGACACCGTCTCATGATAGGCTCGACGCACTTCTTCATGGAAACACACATGCTTGAGGTGTTTTTCCGGGCTATGCACATCAACCGGTTCAGGGGCCACATTCATATCTCCACACCAAATCACGGATTGTCCTGGTGAGATCACACGCGAAAAATACCGCCTCAATCGCTGGAACCACTGTAATTTATACGCATACTTCGGCGAATCAATGGCAAATCCCTGTGGAACATAGGTATTAATAATCATGATGCCATTGACCACCACTCGAACCAGCCGAGTGGAATCCTCTGGCAGTTCCCCGTCTTCAAAACCAAATGCCACGGTTTCCGGCAATGCCCGGCTGAATACGGCGACGCCGTTGTAGGATTTCTCCCCACAAAAGTTGATGACATAGGGTAAGTCGGAAAATGCTTGAAGGGGAAACGCATGATCCTGTACTTTAGTCTCTTGAAGGCACATCACATCAGGGTTGTGTTGCCGTAACCACTTGTGAAGAATACCGATCCGCTTTCGAACTGAATTGACATTGTAGGTCGCAATTTTCATTCTTCTTGAAACTCCTATTCACCACTCACGCTATAGGCATTCCTCAAACAGAACAAAGGCAGATACTCCTCCACAACCAATCCTCAGGTATGTGAGGTGCATGAACTTATGGCTACCAGTCCTTTCTTCACTCCTGATGAACTGGCCCTCTTAAGCGATCAGGATTTTTTTCGGAAAAAAGCCGAAATTTCCGTCAAAATCAAACAGGTCCTGGAACACCTCCATGACCGGCTCGAGGCAGAAATCGGCTACCATCACCTTTTGGCTCCTGAAGGGTTCGACCCTCAAGCCAGTCAATTTGTCAAAGGCGAACATCTGGAAAATTTCCCCTACCAATATGTCGATTTCCCAAGATTTTATACGCGTGAGAATAAATTCGCGTTCCGCTCCCTCATCTGGTGGGGACACCACATGGTCTTCGCACTGATCGTTGAGGGCCCGCTTGTGAAGCAGTATCGACGCAATCTATTTAATCGATACCCGGAGGTGGCAGACCATCATCTCTGCCTGTGTCTCAGCCCATCTCTCTGGGAGTGGAAAATGGGACCTGGCCTGACACTTCCGATTACACACGGTCGACGATCAGAAATCGCTGCAACACTCGACCATCGGACATTCTTTAAAATTGCCAGGTTTCTTCCAATGCATGATCCGGCAGTCAAAACAGGCACCATCGTTGATGAAGGTCTGAAAACCTTTCAGGCCATTCTACCGGTCATTACGGCCTAAGAGCCTGTCGGACTTCAGATGCGGCAAAAGTTCCTAAACGGTCCATATTTCCTGGCATTTTTGGTCTATAGTCCCACTGGGGGGCGGCAAAATTGTCAATATCCGCCCTTGCTCAGCTACATTTTCACTATCGATTCCCAAAGTCCGACAGGCTCCTAAATACACGACATTCCTCGCGCACAGGGACCTTGCCCGAAAATGTCCATCGATTCCCGGTCCTATTCTTCCTCAGCCAGGCCAAGTAATCTGGTAAGCTGATCCACCGAATACGTCTGTGTGGTCTGAAGAATGATCGATTGAATTCCCGCCGCCTTCAACAGGGTCTCCACAAATCGATCTCGGTCTTCACGTCCTGCCGTAGGAGAAACCTCCTTGTTCAAGGTAATCACTGTCGTGACTTTAAGTGTCCCAGGATGGGCAAGAACGACATAACAACGAACAGGCTGAATCATTCGCATGGCGGCCTTTCGAGCTTCTTCATCTTTATCGACAACGGACAGGACACTGAGAAGGGGAATTTTGGCCAAAACCAGCATATGATCACGAGCCGCTAAGGTAATCAGATTATAGAGAGTCGCTTCTTCCGGCGACATGATGGGTCGAGCGGTTACCACACTTTCACCAGATTCAGGATTCAAAGCCGGAAGCACACCTGCTGGAAGGGGACGACGCCAGATCCATCGCAACAAAAACACGACTCCGAGCATGAACCCAGCCAGGAGAATCAGTGAGAGTCCGTTCTGAGACATGAATCTGTCCGTCATTGCACCAGTGGGAAAAATCCCGTAACCATAAGAAACATTCTAGGGAAGTCCGTGAATACCGGGAGTGACCGTCCCCAAAATAACCGAATGGCGAGCACCCGTGACCTTAGGCAGATTGGCACAGACACCCTTCAGGGTTTGATACGCCAGCACCGCAAAGGCCTGCGCCTCAAAGGCCTGGCTGGATGCCCCACATTCATCCATGCGCATCACGGGAAAGGGATCGAACACACTGGACAGTTCTGACCAGAGCCGGGCATTTCGCACCCCTCCACCGCCAAACACCAACTCATCAGGGACTTCCCTCGTCCACTTTTGCGCCTGGTGAATCACCTGAGCAATAAACCGGCAACTTGTCGCCAAGAGGTCAGAAATAGCCAAATGGCGACGCTTCGCCTGAGCCCACACACGCTGGATATACTCCTCTCCAAACATCTCACGCCCAGTGGATTTGGGAGGCCTTCGAGAGACATAGGGATGTGCCAGCAGCCAACGAAGCAAGCCCTTATCCACCTGACCCTTCATGGCAAGACGACCACCCCGGTCAAATCCGGCCATCCCCTTTGTCTCCATAGCCACCAATCCATCCAACAACATATTGCAGGGGCCTGTATCAAACGCCCGAACCGCTGCCAGGTTCCCCCCCCGGGGCAATAGGGTCACATTCGCAATCCCTCCCAGATTGACCACCATTCGTGTGAGATGTTTCTGCGCAAAAAGAAGGGCATGGACATAAGGAGTCAATGGAGCTCCCTCTCCACCGACCGCCAGATCTCTGGCTCGAAAATCCGAAACAGTCGTGATGCCGGTACGTTCCGCAATCACATGGGGATCTCCAATTTGGAGTGTCGACCGGATCTGCCCAATACCAGGCTCATAGATCGCGGCCGGCCGATGATGAATCGTTTGACCATGCGAGCCGATCAACGCCACTCGTTGAGGAGAAATGCCGGAATGCTTGATGGCTAACAACGCGGTTTTAGCAAATACTTCACCCAGGACCACATTGAGGTGACAGATCTGCTCAACGGTTCCCTGCTCACACACCTGTAAAATTCGTTGTCGGAGCCTGGGAGCATACGGACGACCAACATGTTTGAGCAGCACACTCTTGAGACGATGTCCAGTTCCGCGAATATCCACAACTGCAGCATCCACCCCATCCGCCGATGTCCCTGACATCATCCCCACAACGATCATCGATTTCCTCGATTCATTGGCCTGCGCGTTTCATTGGAATGACAATTGAATTGTTGCAACCCTCGCCATCGCCCATCTCTACCCATTCAATAATTTCGTGGGAGGAGCTATATGTTTGCCGCGGTCCCAGACCATACCAGTCTGTTCTTTATCAGAAAATCCCAAAGACGCGTAAAACCCCTGATAGCGCCTGGTGCAAAGCCAAAACAACTCCACCCGCTCCAACTTGGGATGCGTTAAAATTCGCTGGATAATCCCTTTACCAATATCCCGATCCTGATAGGCCCGATCCACGATCACATCCCAAATCGAAGCCCGATAGATAAAATCCGTCAACACCCTCCCAAACCCGACAAGTCTTGAGCCATCCCAGGCGGAAATGGCCACATCCGTATGAGCAAGCATGCGTTCAGTGTCCTCCAGTGAACGATGGCAAGCCCAGTCCGTTTGGCAGAACAATGCCAAAAGCTGTTGCGCCTTGACGTCATGGGAATCCAAAAAATTGATCATGCGTTGGCAGATTGTGGCAAGATGTATTACACTAAGTCTACTAGAAATACGAGACAAAAAACCGGAGTCGTGCCGATGTCGATGCTGGTCAGAAAATGTCCAAAATGCGGGAAGTTATTTTGGAAAAAAGAAGAAGAGATCCAATATGCCGACGAGAATACCCTGAAAGTCGTCTGTAATCACTGCCATCAGACCTTGCGAATTCCGCTCATCACAGAAGGCGCCAATGCCGGCGCCCCGAAAATGGGACATTAGGATTTTTCACCGTTCCCCTTCCAGCATCAGGGTCGCGTGTTTATCAAAACCATAGCCAATTGAAAATATTCCCCTGCTTTGTTCTCATTATTAGGTTTTTGACTGTATGCGACACGAACATTGGGCCGGCTTAGATGTCTGCATTACCGGTGGTGTGGATCGCCAAGGGAGCGGCGAGGGACCACTTGTGGTACTTTTGCATGGATTCGGAGCACCAGGGGATGATTTAGTTGCCTTATGGCGGTACCTCAATGTCCCGGATGACGTCCGTTTTCTCTTTCCTGCCGCCCCACTCCAATTAAGCATGGGCTTTGGCGACGCTCGAGCTTGGTGGATGCTGGACATGGAACGCCTCACACAAGCCAGGGCCCAAGGGCAGTGGGACGCGTTATCACAAGAAATCCCCCGCGGCCTGTCTCCCGCCCGCACCCAAATGCAGGATGTCCTCTCTCTTGCCATAGAAACCCTGTCCGTACCATCACCATCGCTGATCCTTGGAGGGTTTTCCCAGGGGGCCATGCTGGCGACCGATCTGGTCCTTCATACCGAAATTCCCTTCGCAGGATTGGTGCTACTATCGGGCACCCTCATTGCCAAGCAAGAGTGGCTCGCTCGCCTACCCAATCGCCAGGGTCTCCCGGTATTTCAAAGCCATGGCACCGACGATCCTATTTTATCGTTTTCCATGGCGCAGCAACTTCGTGAGCATATCCAAAAGGCTGGATTACAGGTCAGTTGGGTAGAATTCCGCGGGGGCCATGAAATTCCCATTCAAGTATTGCAGGGCCTCGGAGCCTTTCTGCAATCACATCTCTATCCTTCTCCGATCTAAAAAAATAATGCGGTAAAAAATTTAGGAGTCAAGAGGCAAAAGAGGGATCCCCTCCTCACCTACTTTTCCCTATCCACATTTTTCTTCCCGTCGCCTCACTCCTCCTTATTCCCTTCGGATTACGGGCTTTCTCCATACCGCACAGACAGGACTCCACACATTCTTCCCTCCCTCAGGAACCATTCTGAGAAGATTCCATGCCTGCATTGCGCAGAAAATTCTCTCTCCGGTATAGTAGCCGAAGACTATTTCATCATTTTTCAACAGGATTAAATTTTTCTATGATGACATTTGAAGAGCTGAGCACTCAACTTCAGCAAGCCCTGGGCGATGCCGAAGTTTCAGTCCTTGATCGAACCGGTACCATGGACCATTTTACCGTCAAAGTCATTTCCAATGCCTTTGAAGGAAAGAATTTATTGGACCGCCATCGAATGATTTACCAAGCCCTAGACGCGCCCATGAAGGACGGACGCATTCATGCACTAGAAATTCAGGCCAAGACCCGCAATGAAGCCCAAGGAGGATAATCTTATGAGTACGCCCATTGAAGATGAAATTAAGAGAGAAATCGCCCAACACAAAATTCTCATTTACGGGAAGGGCACCAAGACTGCCCCACAGTGCGGATTTACCGTGGAAACCATGGAGTTTTTTAACAAATTCGGCTATCCCTATGAATTAATCAACGCCTTGCCAAATCCTGAAAAACGGGAGGCTCTTTCTAAAATGACCAACTGGCCGACATTGCCAAAAGTTTTTATTAATGGCCAGTTTTATGGGGATACGGATGTCTTGGGTCCGATGGAAGAAAAAGGGGAATTGCAGCCACTTCTAAAAGCAGCATTTTCCGATCAAGCCACCTGATCAATCCAAACGTTTCCTGGCTCAACAAGGCCCACCTCCCCAACAGGTGGGCTTTGTTGTCTGTCTCAGGCCTTTCCCCAGTCGGAACACGCCTCCAGCAAGACCCGACCTTTTCTTTTGTTAATCACGGAAACTCCCTACACACCTCAGACGCTTCCTTTATTCCTACCTCTAAGAACCGGTGGCCGCACGTTGACCCAGGGTTTGAAACATGGGGGAATATCAGGCACCTCTAAGCCCCCCCTTATTATCTCTCCAGCATATGTATTCTTTTGTTGGCCGTTCCTAGCTTATTAAATTGGGTCTTTGGAAATTTGGTCAACCCTTCACGCGTAATCCCTTAAGCGTGTTGTCTCTTGTCCGATAGGTTCAACCTGGAACCATTGAGGCACTGGGCCATCATGAGATATCCCATCTTCGTACTAAGGGCAAAAAACAAAGGAACATCTAAACCCCTAGGGTCATCTTCAGTCACGTTCATCATCAGTATCATCATTGGTCTAGGAATGATGACCTGGTCTTCCGCCCAGGGAAGTCATTTAACCCTCCCTGGGTCCCAAGACCTGAGTCACGGAGATGAATCGGACTCTCAGCCATTCATCCGGCAACTAGAAAAAATCAACAACTATATCCCTCCCCAGGCTCAGCCTGAACGCCAAAACGTCACCTCATCAAAGGTTGAGGACTCCGCTCTGCCTACCAATCCCCTTCGCCCTTCGCCCATCGGACTCAAGCCTATAGAATCTCAGCAATCCCATTCCCCTCCATCTAAGAACCCCATACACATCGCAGTCCTGCTTCACAACAATGACAATCAAGATCAGGCGAATGCAGGTTGGCGGTCGTTGCTGAATGGTCGGCCGGAAGACGCGATAGCGGCTTATCAAAAATCCCTCAGGACCGATCCCGAATCAGCCGAGGCGTACCTCGGCATGGGCATGGCGCTGAAAAGTCTGGGCTTTATTAACCATGCCAAAGATGCCATTCAACAGGCGCTTGAACTCAACCCTCGTCTCTCTTCAGCACTCGTACATCTGGGATACCTCTATGCAGATGGCCACATCGTCCCTTCAGATCCCAAAGCCGCTCACCGGCTTTTCAGGCAAGCATCTCAACTCGGAGATCCATTTGCCGGCATCGCACTCCTAGACCTGCAAGCCCGCTCACGGCCGCAATCCTGATTTCCGGACAACGGGTGGACTTAAGAATGCCATCCCATGTGCCGATGGATTTTTATGGGCGTGCTATACCATTTGCCATATTGAGTCTGAAATACGGCCAGACGACGCGCCCCTCGTAAAGGAGAACTGACAGATGCCAAAAAATCTATTCCGGCCGCTTCATCGTTCCCAGGGATTTACCTTGGTGGAAATGATCGGGGTATTGGCTATCATCGCCATACTGATTGCCTTGTTACTGCCAAAGATTTTCACTCTGATTGCGTCCTCCAAAGCCAGTTCCCTGGCTGCCGCTGTAAGAACGTATGAAACTGCCGTCGCAAAGTATTATGGAGATATCGGAACCATCTGGCCTCTCAATGCCGCTGGAACTCCGGCACAAGAGAACGGAGGGAATAGCGCCACCGTAACCTCTCTTGGAGCTCGTTTAACACTCGACGCCTCCGATCCGTTAAATACCGGAGCGAATCAATGGAGCCGATTCCGAGGACCCTATCTGGAAAAATTTAATACCAATACGCCTCCGGGATTGGGCACCACCATGTACATGCCGGCGCAAACGGCAGTTGCACTCGGGACAGCGACGACAGGAACGAATGTAGGTTGGGATCTGAAGGGTGATGATGGCAACAGCGATCTCCCCACTGGAGCTCGAGTGGCCTATCTCAGAGTCGACGGAGTGTCCGATACGGAATTCAATGAAATTGATGGAGTCATCGATGCCGGTATCGGTACAAGCTTAACCGAACGCCAATTACGCGGACGCGTGAAATACAACCCGGGTAATGATCGCCTGTACATTTATCTTACACATCAATAATTCACATCCTCGTTCATTGAGGGGAGTGTTGAATAATAAAGATTTTCAAGGGAAAATGTGCCCAGGATGAGATTACTCATCAAGGCTCCGGGTCGGTTCAAAAAAGTCCGTCCAGCAAGGCCGCAGCCGTTTTTACGCGCGGAGCGTACGCGTCGTACGTGAGCACGGGAAAATGGCGAGAACGCCGCTGGCGGCTTTTTTCAACAGACCCTTGAGGAATGATTGAGAAAATTCCAACAATGGCTGTGCTCCCTCCTCCTACGCGGTTCTCACAGGCGAGCGCCCATTTGCTGTGGCCCATAAGCTTCTCCTAGCAATCTGCCCCATGCCAACCACACCCACACCTCCCACAGCCGCACGGCCTCTTCTCGGAACGTCTCTCCTCCAAGACGGCTGGATCACTCAAGAACAATTGGACTTGGCGGTCCGCGAGACGAAGAGAAAAGGGGTCATGCTCGGCCAAACCCTCATTGGCCTGGGATTCATTACCGAAAAAGTCCTGGCCCATTATCTCGCTGAGGGCACCCAAACCGGCTTAGTCGACCTCTCCACGATCTTCATCCCACCGGACATTGTCAATCTCATTCCCTATGACATCGCCACCCAGTTTCAAGTCCTCCCTCTTAGCAAACAGGGAAATGTGTTGAACCTGGCTATGGCAGATCCATTGAATATCGTCGCGGTGGATACCATTGAAAGTCGGATCGGGCTCAACGTCCATACCCACACGGCCCCTGCCCAGGAATTAATTGAAGCCATCGAGCGGCACTATGCGCACCGGGAATCCATCAAGCAACTGCTTGATGAATTAATGGTCAAAGGGATCTCTGATCTCGGGGAAGACGGAAGCCGGGTGGCGCCGATGATTCGCTTGTGCAATCAACTCATTACCGCCGCCATTCAATCACGGGTAACAGATATCCATGTCGAGCCGGATGAGTACTATTTACGGATCCGAATGCGCATTGACGGCATTCTCACCCAAGAAATTCTCATTCCAAAACCCCTTCAAGCGCCTATTACCGCTCGGTTTAAACTCATGGCCAATCTTGATCTCACAGAAAAACGAACTCCCCAGGACGGCCGGATCCCCTTTACCTTAGGCACTCGCCGGATTGATCTTCGTGTGTCGACCCTCCCAACCAATTTTGGAGAAAGCATTGTCCTCCGAATTCTGGATAAAGGGGCGTTGAAGTTAGAATTCCTGGCGCTGGGGTTTACACCCAGCGACCAATCGCGCATCCAATCCCTGATCCAACGTCCCCATGGCATTATTCTGGTGACGGGTCCCACAGGAAGTGGAAAGACCACGACGTTATATACGGCGCTCCGTCATGTGGATGCGAAAGAAAAAAGTGTATTTACACTGGAAGATCCGATCGAATACCAAATGCCTCTCATTCGCCAAACACAAGTCAATCCAGACATCGGCATGACCTTTGCGGCCGGACTTCGTGCCCTCCTTCGACAAGATCCTGACGTCATTCTTGTTGGTGAAATCCGCGACCAAGAAACGGCCGATCTGGCCATGCGCGCGGCCTTAACCGGACATTTGGTTTTTTCCACACTTCACACCAACGATGCACTAGGGGCCATTCCCCGTTTAATCGACATGGGTGTGGAAGCCTTCCTCCTCGCCTCCGCCCTGACCGCGATTATCGGACAACGCCTCGTTCGGTGTATTTGTCCCGAATGCAAGGTTGAACGGACAGATGCCTCCACTGTCCTTGCGGACCTTCGAGTGGAATTGCCAGGACACATTCCCCCGACGCTCTGGACCGGAACAGGATGCCACGCATGCGGCCAGAGCGGCTATAAAGGCCGAGCAGGCATTTACGAAATCATCCAGATTTCGGAGGAACTACATGGGCCTATCGTGCACGGCCCGGATATGGCAGGCATTCGGGCAATCATCCGGCGGGATCGGATGCCAACGATGTTTGATGACGGACTCATGAAAGCCCTTCAGGGAATCACCACTCTCGAAGAAGTGTTAAGGGTGACCGGTGGCTAATTTTCAGTACCGCGCCATCGACGCCCATGGGAAGCCCGTTGAGGGAGAGATGGCGGCGCCGGATCTTTTCCACCTGGAACGCCAACTTCAGGACATGGGACTCTGGCTCGTGCGCACACTGGAATCCAAACCGAAGTCCCTTGCCCGAACCACTCAAAAAAGAGGGAGAGTCAAACCCCGCGATCTCATGGAATTCTCCACACACATGTTTACACTCCTCGAGGCCGGCATTCCCCTGACCCAGGCTTTAAAAAGTTTGTCGATCGAAACACCCAACCTTCATTTGCGTACGACCTTGCAGGCAATCTTTCAACAAGTCGAGGCCGGAAACACCTTGCATGATGCCATGAAGCAACACCCCAGGATTTTTCCTCCTCAAATTACCAATCTGGTGCATGCCGGAGAAGACAGTGGCACCTTGACCGAGACCTTCAAAGAATTAGAACGATATCTGGATTGGGTCGATCAGATCCGTGGAGATGTGCGTCAAGCCACGATTTATCCAAGCATCGTCATGGCAGCGGTAATCGGATTACTGGTCTTGCTCTTTACGTTCGTTATTCCACGATTTGTCCCCATCCTGGAAGGTCTACATGTGCCGCTTCCGACTATCACCATTTTTATCATCACCCTCAGTGAACTCTTCGTCGGGAGCTGGTGGCTCTGGAGTTCGCTCCTCCTGCTCGGCCCAATAGTGTGGATCGTGGGGCGAAAATCCCTTCCGGGCTTTGCTCACTGGCGGGACCGCATGATCTTACAACTCCCCGTCCTGGGAGAACTTATCCGGATGCTCACGATATCCAAATTTGTTCAAAATTTTGCCGTCTTGTATCGAGCCGGCATCCCTGTTCTGCAAAGCCTGCAATTGTGCCAGGGCCTGGTGGGCAATTCTGTCATGGAACGGGCACTACAGGACACGCAACGCGCCGTGGCAGAGGGCTCTACCATCAATGAATCATTAAGCCGTCACCCGGTCTTTCCCCCAATGGTGATTCAAATGATCTCGGTCGGGGAAGCCACCGGGACATTACCCCATACACTCATGAATGTGGCGAATTATTATAATCGGGAAATTCCCCGCAGAATCAAAAAGGTTTTTGGCATTCTCGAGCCCCTGATTACTCTGGGATTAATTGCAATCGTGGGAATCGTCGCATTATCACTCTTTATGCCCATGATGAGTTTAATGGGTGGAATCCATTGACAGACTGCCTGGGCCACCCTGACGTCGCCTTACCTTGCCCTCCCCCTCAACAACATGTCTCTGACCCGGAAGCCGGAACGACCCTCATTATCTTTATCGGCTTGTTGGCGATTCTGTTTATAGGGCTCGCTGTTGTGTCGCCCTCCATGATCAGAGTCTGGGATCGAACGAGTGAAGACCGTGAAACCCGTGACCTTCAGCTCATCGCCAACGGTGTCATCTCGTATCTACGACAAAACAGAACCACGCGTTCCCCTCTTCGTTACCCATCCTTTCTCCCGACTTTGTGCCATTGCCTCCAGCCCAACTGACGCGAAACGCACGGGGCTTTCCCCGCTATTATGCGCTGCATCCCTCCATAGCCGGATTCCAAAATTCGACCGGACTGCCTGTCGGGGAACTCCTCAATGCCCGTTTTCTTCTCATATCCAATCTCGCACAAGATGCGGCCCCCAGCATCACCACACCCGCCTCCTTTGAAACCTGGTGGAACATGGATGCCAGCACGACTCCTCCACTCATTATTCATCGTGGAACGTTCGGCCATCTTTTTTATATGGTCAACCTTACCCCCAAGGGAAACGGGGGAAGCTTTTCGATTGACCACCAACCAACTCATTCCAACGGCGCGCTTCTTCCAACGCATGGCCGCCTTCATTTTCTGGGCACTGAAATCGGTTTGGACGAGGACAATAGCTACAACACCCCTGATATTGCATTCTCTCTCACCACCAATACCGGCTATTGGTTCGATCCCTTATGCATCGCCACCAAACGATGGAATCCTCTGTCTCCGCCCTGTTAGGCGGAAACATTCTCGCTCCCTGACCCGGCAAAAAATGCCCGGTTTCCGCCTCCATGACCTGACTGCCGGCTGATCTTCCCGCCCCCAGTGGTCCTCACAAACCCGCCATGATCATTTGAAAATATTAAGAAAATTAAGATTGGCTTTTCAAACACCGAAAGAAGGGTTGGTGGACTATTAGGCGGGATATACCCGATGGAGAGAAGACTACTCTCCCGCACCCCGAGATGGAAACCTCGCAGGGCAGGAGCAAGACGGGATCAAACTCATGGCAAGACCCAATGACTTTCCTATTCAGGCTATAGGGCTTCAGACGGCCTCGATCCCATTCGAGACAACCTGGCGTCCCGGCACAAGCCTCCGGTTCATTCAGTTCGATAACCGGAACACCATTGGAAAAATTGGTCAGAAATTTTCCGCATTATTTGAGACCTCACGATGTCTTTCTCCAAATGGATTTACGCTTGTGGAAATGATCGGCGTCCTGGCAATTATCGCCATTCTTGCCAGCCTCATTGCGCCAAACGTGATTCATCAACTGGCCGCCGTGAAGCGGGAGGCGGAGGATGAACAATTGGCGACAATTGCTCGGGGAATTGAACTCTACGTCCGGCAGACCCGTTCATTTCCGCCAACACTTACTGCGCTGAGTCCGGATTTCGTCGCGGCCGCTCTAGGACAACTCACCACCAACCCTAATGGATTTCTTCGCTATTACTTCGTGCAACCCAATATCAGTGGATTCACCAACTCCACAGGTCTCTCCACGACGGCCTTGGGGGACGCACGATTTATGGTCATTACCCATCTGTCCCAAAATGTGAATCCCGCCATTACCAACGATGCCGAATTTGATACCTGGTGGAGTACCGATGAAACAGGAACACCGGATCTAAAAATTCGTCGCGGGCACGTCGGCCATTTATTTCATCTCCTCAGCCTCTCTGCCAATGGGGCCGGAGGCAGTTACGCGGTGGATGGGAGCCCGACTGATTCCGGTGGCAGCATGCTTGTGCCGCATACTCGCTATCACTTCTTGGGAACCACGATTAGTTTGGACGAAGCCAATACATTTAGTGTTCCAGAAATACAATTCACCTTGACCACCGAGGCCGGATTTCAATTCGACCCCGACTGCGCGACAGGATCCAAATGGCGAATCAACAATAGCGGTTGCTATAGCCCCTAATACTATGATCGACACCCCGCAATCACCCACATCATTTGCCGACGCTCAGACACCTGCGCCGGAGATCCCGCTGAACCTCCAGAAGACCCTGGTGAAGAAAAAACAGACGATTTTAAGCGTCAGCCTTTCAAATGGTCGATTGAAAGCCTTATCCATTGTGAAAAATACTATTGGACGGAGTTGGGAACGTCCAGGCCGGCACGTGTCCCTAGACACACTTCGCGAAGCATTGGAAGAAGCGATTGACCACACCCAATTTCCCGGCACGCACCTCGCCATGCTCGTTGACCATCCGCGACTTGCCTCGCGGACCATTCAAATCCCTCCGATGCTCCTCACCGACCTCCTTCCCTTTCTTGAACGAAAGGTCCAACAGGAAAAACCGTGGGAGGGCCCAGCAGCTTGGCGATATCAGATTGGCCTGGAAGCACGAGGAAAATTACATATTCACCTTCATATATGGCCACAAGACTATATCGATAAGATCGTGCGCATCTGCCATGAGTTGGGCTTATCTCTTCGTCAGTTGGCTCCTCTGTCGACTCTGGCTGAGAGTCAACTCAGCACGTTGCCCGTCGAACCGGGAAAAGGTTCGATCCTGCTAACCATGCTCGAAGGGAAAATCATGATTGTCGCAGGGAATGATGATGGAACCCCGATCTGGACTCGACACCTGTTCCCCGCTCAAGACTGGGTTCCCCTTGGAGAGCGGGTCGGAACCGAGGCTAATCGGACGATCATGTTTCTCACACAACAAACAAATTTTAAGTTTCCCTGCATCTGGCTTTGGGACGATGAAGAACGATTAACGGCGAGTGAAATACAGCCACACGTGAACACTCCCCTTGTACCATACCCCATCAAGCCGGACTGGAATTACTGGCTGTGGGTCGGTGCGATGCTTCCGGTCAATCTGCACAGTAACTTCACGCCCACGCAGGTTCTTCAGGCCCCGCTACGAAATACTCTCACCAAGGCTTTCGTCGCCATGCTTGCGATTTTTATCATTTTTGGAGTCGCAACAACCAGCGTCATCGAAGGTTACTTGGCCAGACATCGCACGGCGATGCAAACCATGACCGAACAAGTCACCGCCCTTCAGCAGGATCACGCACAATGGGAAAGTCGGCTCATGTCGTTAGACACAAAACGGCAATGGACTCAATCCGTCAGCGAAACCACCACGCCGGAATTAGAAGGCCCGTTTCTCAGCTATATGGGATCCATCATCCCCACCCAGGTCATCTTGCTCAAAGCCTTTGTGGAGCGAACCCAGGACGGATGGAACGTGGAGCTGGAGGGCAGCACTTCTACCAATCTTGCCGCCACATTGCTTGTGTTGGATCAGTTCGTGCAACAGCTGGCGGATGGTCCATATCATGTATCCCTGCATGAGGATTGGCGAGATCAACTCTTGACCCAAACCGACACCCCGACCAATGAACGCCCGCTCTATCGTTTCACCCTGAAGGGAACCATGTCATGAAGTGGTTTCGCCGCTTTGAGTGGCCCAATCCCCAACAGATTAAAAGCACGGTACTCCTGGGCCTCCTGATTGGAACCTTATCCATTGTCGGCTGGGTGAGTCTGGATAAACTTTTCACCATCCAGAAGCGCCAGTCGTTGACTCAAGATGCCATCGGCTTGGAACAACAGGTGTCGGAGCTTCGCTCTCAATACCTTCAGGCTCGTCCGGATGCGCTTGACACTCATTTCCAGCTGGCTGAGCAACGCCTACTCCACAACTTCACCCATTTGGCGCAATGGGCACAAACGCTTCAGACCGACGGGAAACGGTGGAGTCTCCTCATCCAGTACCGGATTCTGAGCACAGACCGCGCCACCTCTCCCATCCAGGGAGTAACATTGGTCCCGCTGGAAATTCAGGTCACCTCGCAGGGAAACCCCCATGCGTATGGTTCCTATCTTCAGTTCCTAAAAGCCCTCACCCGATCAGGACCAAGAGTCGATATTCAGAAAGTGACGGTTCTGGGTGATGGTCAACAAGCCACTCATTTCACCATTGGATTGTCGGTATGGATGAAAACCAACGATTCCGTCGAGCTTTAAAAAATCCCTTTGTCGCGATGGGTCTGTGCCTTCTGGCAGGCTTCGCGATTTATACCAATATCGTGGATACGGCATCCGATGCACCCGGCATCATCTCGGTGGGACTGAATCGCCTGCTTTCTGCTCCGACACTCCCTCCCCCGACTCCTACAGGGCGACCCCATGACGATGAGGCTGGCCAATGGATCGAACAATCCAGTCGGGATCCTTTTGCCCCCATCGCGGCCGCATCTCACTCTCATTCGGATTTACCTTCGTTGCGAGTCGACCATACAGGGGAACTCCCGCAGACGAAGAATGCGTTGACCCTTAAAGCCATTGCCATCGAAGCTGAGCAACGGAGTGCGGTGATCAACCGGACCGTCGTGTATGAAGGAGAAATAATTCACGGGCATCAGGTCCTGTCCATTCAGCCCAAAGGCGTGTGGCTCAAACATCAGGGCAAGACCCAATGGTTAACATTTTCTAAGGAAGCCACGTCATAACGACCCTCATCACTCTATGAAAGACGACATGCGCCACAATACCACCGTGATTCCTCAGACCTCCGTGATCTCCAGTCGACCGTCTAACGAGGCATTGATCAGATGTGGGGCGCGATTTTTTCAAAGCCTAGCTCTTTTGGGCATGTTCAGCCTATGGGGATGCACCGTCGCTAATCCAGATGCAGATCGGGCATTCTCAGATGCCAACACCACTCAGACTGCACAGAGACTTTCCCTAAGCTCAGATTTGGCGGCGCCATCCGTGAACAACCCTCAGGCAACATTTTCCCTGGAGGATCGCATGTTGCTCACCAGCGATCTCCCCAAGCCTCCGACACCGCCGCCTGCCCCTTCCTTGGGACCCTTATATTCATTTCGTGCACAAGATCTGCCGATCATAGATGCCTTGGCATTGTTTGCACGAAGTAACCATTTAAATATTGTGGCCGGACCGGACATCACCGGCGCCGTTACGGTGGATTTTCATCATCTGCCTCTGGAACAGGCGATGTCGGCCATTTTGGAGGCCCATGGTTATTACTGGGAACACCACCAGAACCTGATCCAGGTGAGGCAATTCAAATCCAAAACCATGAATATCGATTACATCCGGCTCGTCCGGGGAGGAGCCGGACAGAATCGCGCCCAACTCAATTCCGGATCATCCGGCTCCGGTTCAGGAGGAACCCAGGATGCGGGACAAATTACTGTCAACCAGCAGGATGAAATCAAATTCTGGGAGGAACTCGAAAAGCAGATTCAAACCTTGATGTCGAAGGATGGACGTCTGGTCCTTAATCGTCTTTCCGGAACGATTCAAATTACTGACTGGTACAAGCGTGTTGATGAAATCGAATACTTCCTTAAGAAGGTGCATCAAGCTCTTTATCGGCAAGTCGAAATTGAGGTCAGAATTTACGAAGTCAATCTTAACGACAATTACAGTTTGGGCATTGATTGGTCCAAAATCAATTTTTTGGGGTCTTCTGGAAATATCGCCATCGCGAACATTATTGCCCCACCCTTCGTCCCCTTTGGAGGGTTTGCCTTTAAGGCGGCAACCACCACGATTTCCTTTGCTGACGGAAGCTTCGACGGCGTCCTCAAAGCTCTCCAGGAACAAGGTGACCTGCGCGTGGTGTCCCAGCCCCGGGTCGTCACCCTCAATAATCAACCAGCATTAATTAAGGTCGCCACGGATCAGCCATTTTTCACCCAAACCATTGCCCAAGGGACCTCAGGCACCGGCAATATTGTGACCGAGCAAGCTCGATCGGTGACGGTGGGATTGGTCCTTTCCGTCACACCTCAAATTTCCGAAGATGGATGGATCATGATGGATATCACTCCGATTATCTCCCGGCTTCGTGACATTGCCACCTCCCCTAACGAAACCTCTACTGCTCCGGTTTTAGATGTCAAACAATCCTCCGGGCTGGTTCGTCTCAAAAATGGAGAAATGGTGATCATTGGTGGTCTCATTCAAGAAGAATCGTCGGAAACTGAACGCAAGGTTCCGATACTGGGAGATATTCCTTATCTCGGCCGCCTGTTTAAGGGGACGTACACCGTCAAAACCAAAAGTGAATTGGTCATCTTTTTAACTCCAAAGATTGTGCAGTCTTGAACATGACGACACTCGATCTTAGCCTCTGTTATCAAGAGTTGGGGTTTTCTGAACCCCCATTTCGCCTGACGCCGGATACCGATTTCTTTTTTCCCGGCAGCCATCATTTGGAAGCATTGAACCATCTCCGATTTGGCATTGCCAGTGGTGGGCTCACCATGCTGACAGGAGAAGTGGGTCTTGGCAAAACCCTGTTGTGCCGGCACCTGCTTCGCCATCCGCCGACCGGGGTCCGGTTCGCTTACCTCATGAACCCGGATCAGTCCTATTCTGATTTACTTGTATCCATTTATGAAGATTTGACCGGAACACTGCCTGAGGATCAGTCCCTCGGGGCCTTACAACGGGAACTGCCTAAGCTGTTGCTCCGTCTGGCCTTGGAAGGAGAACGGGTCGTCGTATTGGTGGACGAAGCCCACCGGCTCAGTGGAAAAGTCCTGGAAGGACTTCGGCTTCTGTCCAATCTGGATACCGAAAAGGATAAGTTGATGTGTCTCCTGCTGGTTGGACAACCGGAGTTGGAGCAAAAGTTGGCGACTCGGGCCTTTCGACCATTGCGACAACGCATTAGTGTTCGTTATCGCCTTAAATCATTTACCTGGCAGGAGACGCGGGCGTATATCCAACATCGACTGCATATCGCCGATGCCAGACACCGTTTTCATGTTAGTGCAGGAGTCCTCTGGCTCATTTATGCTTGGAGTCGAGGAGTCCCGCGCCGCATCAATCAACTGTGCGACCGGGCTCTGTTAGCCGCTTATGCTCAAGGCCGACATACGGTGACTCCCATGATGATCTGGCGAGCAACCAAAGAATTTCTTCCGTAGTGAGAGGATCACGGAAAACGAACAGACCATGAGCATCATCGCAGATACCCTCCAGCGACTTCAGACGCAGACCAAAAGTGAAGGGACTGAGACGACCCAGCAGGCACCCCTCGTCCTTCCGGCTAAAGTAAGAAGAGAACCGGGCTGGCACCGCAGGCCTTCTCCTTTAAAGTTTTGGTTGATCGGGATCAGCATGGCAATCGGATTGAGCAGTCTAGGCATAGGTGCCTACTGGATCGGCTTACATCTGGACTTCGGAATGCCAACGCAAGCCTCTTCTTTGTCCAGCCAGCGTGTGGCTCTTTTAGGCCCCCCTCCACATGCAAAGACTCCACCTGCTGATTCGGTTTCTTTTGAAAACACGCAGATACCAAGTGGAGATCCCGTTGAAAACCTTCCAGTATCTGCTGCCCGGGAATCCAATGAGGAACCGCCCCCACCCCACGTAGGGGCATCAATGGAGCCATCCTCTCCATTGAAGGTCGAACCTGCCCCCCCCACACAACCCGCAGGAGAAATTCCCGCCTCCCCCATACCGGCAACACCATTAATAACCCCTGCACCCGACCACCCTCAACAGAAAACGCTGGGCAGATCCATGGCAACGTCACCCACAACAACAGACGTCGCACCGATCCATCCGAGCCCTGATCCGAAGAAAATCGGAACCAGTCCTCCAGTCGCAGTCCTTGCCCAAACAGTACAGCCTGGTTCGGATTTTGTAAAAGTCGCCTCCGCCAATGAGACAGGCACTCTCATCCCGTTAGAAGCCGATGTAGAAGAAGAAAAAAGCAATCTGGCTGAACTCACAACCTCCAGAGGTCTTAGGATTGAAGAGCCTTCTGTCCCTGCCAACACGGCAGCCCTGACGCTGCAAAACGAGGGGGGTCAGGTGACCTCCCAAAACATCGGTCCACCTCAGCAATCCCCACCCAATTGGCTCCATCACGCCAGAGAACTTATCCAAAACGGTGAATACAAAGAGGCGCAGGCCATGCTTTCCCCCCTCTTCCATGATCCTCCCGTCACTTGGGAACCATGGTTTTGGATGGGAACGGCATATTTGGGGGCAGGCCAGCTTGAGCAGGCTGATCAGTATTTTTTGAGCGGCCTCGCACGTAACGACAAAGTTCCGCAATTGTGGATCCAACGCGCTTTGGTGGCCCAGCAGCAAGGAAGCTTCCAACTTGCCGTGCATGAACTTCGGCAAGCCGAGGCGTTGCAACCGGATTTACCCCATATCCATTTGAATATGGGCTATGCCTATGAGCGAATGGGAAATAATCGGCTAGCGAATCAATATTTCGGTAGATTTTTACAATTAACAGAAGGCCAGCCGGAGTTCTTTGCTACCAGAAAAAAACTGTTTGCCCGCTAAACGTCCATGCCCAGGACGCAGGTCTCCACAACAACAGACACCCCTCAACGCCTTTGGGGAGAACGATAATGACCGCCATCGGACAGGGTCTTCATGATTGAGAGCGGGTGTCGGAACCGGGTCCCCTGAATGGGCACTCTGCGCCTATACTCGTTTCGAACCATCATCAGTCGAATTCCATGTGAAACGAGGCGACTACCTCATCACGATGTTCTTCCAATGTTTACAATATTCAACAGTTACTTAAGGGAACTCGAAGAAATTGGAGGCCGGGCGTTTATATTCAGAAATTGTCGAGGATGGCCTTCAATGCCTCACTCAAATCGAGCAGGCGATAGACACCCACAACCTGACCCAAGTTCATAAGGCCGCCCACGGTCTCAAGGCAATATCCCGCAACATGGGCACCGAACCATTCGCACAATTGGCGGTCAGAATCGCGGCCATCGGCTAGGCCCGAGAGGGACCCGTTCCGGCTGATTGGAAAACCCAACTTCAAGACGCCTTTAAACAAACCCGGACCGAACTCGAGAATGTGGTTAACAAAGCGAAATAGGAGAACGCGTTGGTAGAGTAAAATCCCTGCCTTGGCGCTCCTCACGACTGTTACCGCAAGGCTTTTCTCCAAACCATTCATCCCTGCGCCCGGCTTCTTGCCAAATCAAAGAACACGTTGCTTCAAGTTCCAGCTGTTTTGACCGACATACACAATGATAAAACACCCTCCCCAGGCGGGAAGAATCGCACAGGAATGGATGCAACGACGACCCAATCTTATGGTTGGCAGCCGTCAACCCGACCTCATGCTCGATGAATACGTTGATCCTTTGATGTCAGAAGGACTGCAATGATTTCCCAGCAGCAATGTCAAAACGCCTGCATATTGATCGTTGATGATCAAATGACCAATATCATGCTCCTGGAGAGCATTTTACAAAACGCCGGGTACAACCAAATCCATTCCACCCAAGATCCCACTCAGGTATTGCCTCTGTTTAAAGAGCTGGATCCAGATCTGATTTGCCTTGATATCCGCATGCCTGAACTCAACGGCTTTCAAGTGATGGGACAACTCAAAATCATTCACCAACACGCGTTTCTCCCGATTTTGGTACTTACCTCCGAAGACGACCGAGAGACCCGCCTCCGCGCATTGGAATCGGGCGGCAAAGACTTCCTGCATAAACCATTCGACAAGGTGGAAGTCTTAATGCGAATCCGCAATTTATTGGAAGCCAGCCTACTGAACAAGACCGTGTCACAGCAAAAAGCTTCCCTGGAGGAAACCGTCCGGATCCGGACAAAGGAGCTCAGAGAAACCCAACTCGACGTTGTCCACCGCCTTGCCCGAGCAGCCGAACATCGCGACAATGAAACCGGGGCACATATCATCCGTATGGCTCACTTTGCGGTGGTCTTAGGACGCGCCGCCGGCATGACGGATGAAGAGTGCGATGTGCTCTTTCACGCCACCCCTATGCATGACGTCGGGAAATTAGGGATTCCGGACCGGATCCTCTTGAAACCCGGAAAATTAGATCCCGAAGAATTTGAAATCATGAAACAGCATACGGTCATGGGCGCCCAACTTCTCTCCAACAGCCACTCTCCCGTCCTACAAATGGGAGAACTGATCGCCCTTACTCACCACGAAAAATGGGATGGCTCAGGCTATCCCAATCGCCTGGCCGGAATGGATATTCCGTTAGTCGGCCGAATTTGCGCCATCGCCGATGTCTTTGATGCGCTCTCATCCAGACGGTGCTATAAAGACCCCTGGCCCCTGGATAAAACTCTCATGGAAATGCACTCCCTGTCAGGGAAACAGTTCGATCCCGCTCTGATAGACTTGTTTCATGAACTTCTGCCTGTAATGACCGACATCCAGCAAACCCACACGGATATAGAGATTCCCAAATTCGACCTCCTGGAAACCAAGTACCAGGCCTAGGCAACTCTCTCCCACCAATTGCGCTTCGTAGACCCGGTTCCTCCCCCTCTCATTCGCCCACTTGCTCCTTTTAGATTGGTACGCGTGATTTTCTCCCCGGCATTTGACGTTCAGAGAATGTTTCATTCATTCCGGATCCGAATAAAACAGGATGCTCAAAAGGATCTGATCCTCTTTCGAAAATCCTTTGGCTCCAGGCGACTTCCCCACGAGTCTAATGGGTATGCGGATGTCATAACTCCTCGGGATAACGCGGGATCAACGGCCTGCCCCAACGTTCCTCATGGCTCCTGGCACTCCATTCTCATTTCTTTGTGATTTTTTTCCCGGACTTCCCCTTAATTTTACATTCCTCCCTTCCGACAAAATCAGTGGGCAACACTGTGATAGAAAAACAGCCCACAACGGAGCAGATAATCTGCATATTCTTTGCCCTATGAGCACTCATAACCATGGGACACCATTGTCAGTAAAACCCGATCATGCCTCATAACTGAAATCGAGAGTTAACATGCCCTTCGTTCCACTTCATCCAACGGCTCTGCGACTGGGATTGTACATCAAGATTGAGGGATCCTGGTTCAGTCATCCGTTCCCAACCAATTCATTCAAAATCGAATCGGTGAAAGACCTCGAAACGCTTCGTGGACTGACCAAAGTCAAGTTGTACTTCGATCCAGACCGTTCAGAACCAGAAGGGATTCATTCCGATCACACCAAGGCGCCTGACCGGAAGGGGATTCAAAACACGGGAGAACCGGACAAAGAACCTTCGAACGAATCTGAGCCCATCACCCCAGAGGATTCCTCAGAGGAGGAAGCCACTCAGGAAGATCCAATTCAACGAAAAGTCGCCCAACATCAAGCCTTCCATGTCTACCAGGAACATTTGCAAGCAGTTGGTGGTCAATTCCAGGAAGTGGTTCAAGAGGCCAAACTAGTCATGCAGGACGTGATCACCGGTCGGCCTCGAGGCCTCCGGACGGCCCAGAAAATTGTCAGCGAGCTTTATGAGATTCTCGATATCGCTGACAACTCGAGAGCACTGCTGAACCTCATCGGCTCCAACGAATCAAATGAGGAATTTTTTCTGCATGCACTCAATGTCTGTTCATTATCTCTCATGGTCGGACAGGATTTAGGATTATCGCGGGAAGAAGCTGAAAAACTGGCTCTCGGAGCTCTGTTTCATGACATCGGGGAACTCAAGTTTCCGGCAGAACATTTATTACGAAAAGGATCAATGTCTGCTTCCGAACGGAAAAACTTTTTAAGTACGCATCCGAAATACGGAGTGGAGTTGGCTGAGAAATTGCCTAATTTCCCTTATGAAGCGATTGACGTCATTCGCCAGCACCATGAACGCCTCAACGGGTCAGGATTCCCAACCGGGAAAAAAGACGATCAAATCAGCAAGTTCGCCAAAATAGTCATGGTGGTGGATGAGTACGATGAATTGTGCCATCACCCGGATCCAGACAAATCTCTCATTCCATCAGAGGCCCTTTCTTATTTATACGTCAAATGCCGGCATACACTCTGGCATGAAGCGGTCGTCTCATTAATCAGTCAGCTGGGTGTCTATCCTCCAGGATCACTGGTCAACTTGAGTAATCAGAAGATTGGAATCGTCACCAGCGTGAATCTCGCGAACCGGCTGAGGCCGGTCATCCTCGTTTATGACGAACACAGCTCTTCGGATGAACCGATTATTCTGAACCTGTCTGAAGAGGATGAGTCGCTCTCCATTGTCAGTGCCATTCGACCCGTTGACCTTTCTGCCAAAATCAGGGAATGCCTCAACCCTCGTCGAATCATCAGCTACTTTCCCTCCGCCTCTTCCACAGAATCCGGCGTCGGCGGTCTGCGCACTCTGGCCGTATCCACATAGTCCATTCACAGGAACGCTTCGCTAGACCATCCTCACAAACTCACCTTATGTCATGTTCTTCGTGGAGACCTATGAGCGAAAGGACTGCCCAACGATCTGACGGATCCAGGCCATCCACGTTTTCCTCGTTTCAAGAGGAGCCTCGGGATCAGGATACTCGACCCACAACTCCTGATTCCCAAGATACTGCTCACCAATAAAGATGCGTTGGGTTCGTAATTGCCGATAGCCCCTCTCATGCAACATATGAATGAGACCTTGCAGGACCTGGTCTTCCGTAGGAACGGGATCGACATCGATCTGAAGCGATTCATAGCGGAGCCTGGCCTGGAATCCTTCTTTATGGGGAATGACATGGATTTGGCGATTAAACCCACGGTCGCGGTCATCCAGGCCAGCAACGTGAAAGATATGGACGTGAGGAGATGTGGAACTCATACGCGTAAGGGTTTATCATACCTCCGCCTGTCATCTTCGCATAAGAGGAAAAATTCCGTCGAGCCCTCGGAGGCACTTACAGCCCTTGCCCGTCCCCGTGCAGGCTCTCTTCGGCCCACAGCCTGTCTTCGTCCAAAAGTCTGCGCTCCCGACTGACGGCACAGGCCATCAATTTTGGCTGATTCCACTTGCACTCACCGGCATGCATTTCGTATCGTGGTACCCGAAGATTGTGACTAAATCCTGGGGAAATATTTGTGTCATATTCCCCAGTTTCATGTACCCCCATATGACCCCATGCCAAGTCCGCTGTCCCTTCAAAACTCGGTTGTACCCCCTCAAAAAAATCGAGGGCAAATCTTAGCTCTAGCCCTCCTTGTGGCCACAGTGGTTTTTGTCGTGGACCTCTTTCTCCCAATGGGAGTGGCCGAAGCGGTCCCCTATGTCGCTAGCGTGCTGATTGCCCTCCGGTCTCCGGATAAAAATGATCCGTTGCGTCTGGCAGGACTCTGTACCCTATTAACAATCATCGGGTTTTATTTTTCGCCTTCGGGGGCAGAGCCCTGGATTGGCATGACCAATCGATCGATTGCCTTATTTGCGATTTGGTCGACCGCCCTGTTGGCCATGCAGGTGAGAGAGTCTGACGAGGCGACTCGTGATCAGAGTTCGATGCTGACCGGGATATTATCAAATATGCCCGCCGTGGCATTTCGAATCGATCAGGAAGGAGTCATGCATGATTCCTTCGGTCGCGGGCTGGCCCGTTTCGGATTAAAGGAATTGACCGCCATTGGCCGTATTCCCTTGGAACCACCCGATCAGATAAAAAATCAGGTCAAGGAAGGCATTCTTGCCAATTCGGTGTTTTACGAGAGCAATGGAATTCTGCAGGGGAAGCCCTGGTGGTTTTTAAATTGTCTATGCAAATTGGAAGGCGACCAACCGGGACTCATTGGGTTTGGCATTGACATTACTGATCGGAAGCGTGCGGAGCGACGCCTGGCCTTGCACGATGTCATCGCGGACATCCTGACCACCGCGTCTAGTATTTCAGAGACATATCCTCAAATTCTCAAAGCCATTTGCCACACGCTGGAATGGAAGGTGGGTATCCTCTGGCGAATGGACTATCAACGACAGGCCCTGGGAGCCTCCCTCATTTGGCCATCGGACTCTCCTCAAGCTCAAGCCATGTCCTCAGCACACTCCGGTTGGGCGCTCACGCCTGCTGAAGGACTGGCCGGGCAGGTGTGGGCCACTCGAAATCCTCTTTGGATCAAGGACCTTGCCGACTACCCCAAAGATCCTAGAAGCCAGACGGCTTTGGAAGTTGGGCTTCATGCCGGATTCGCAATTCCCATTTGCCTGGCTGAGAATACGAGAGCGGTACTCGAATTTTTCTCCCCGTACCCTGAGGAAGCGGATGATATGTTGCTTCAACGGCTTTCGAATATCGGTTTTCAAATTGGCCAGTATATCGAACGGGAGCATAAGGAACGTCGACTGGCCACGCATCACAGCTTAACTAATGTGCTCGCGGAATCTGCTGGAATGACTCAGGCGGCTTCCCTTATCCTGGAAGCCATTGGTGACAATTTAGGATGGGATCTCGGAGCTATTTGGACACTAGATCCCTCGCACCAGGTCTTGCGTTGCCTCAATGTCTGGCATTCCCCTCACTTAAACCTGGATGCCTTTCGGCAGGAATCCCAATCGATCACGTTTGCACGGGGAGTGGGATTACCCGGTCGGGTTTGGAAAAGCGGTAAACCGTCATGGATCACTGATGTGGTTTCCGACCCGAATTTTCCGCGCGCGGCTGCTGCCGCACGAGAAGGCCTCCATTCCGGATTCGCCTTCCCTGTAAAATCGGGGACCGAAATTGTTGGTGTCATTGAATTTTTCCACAGGGATATTCAAAAACCCGACAAAGAACTGTTGGCCATGTTTGCCTCCATTGGTCTTCAAATTGGCCAATTCATCCAGCGGACCGCCAAGCAAAACCTCAATGAATAACCGATGGTCTCGTAAATTAATCTTCGGGCTGATTGATTGGTAACCAACGACATGCACGTGGGGTATCTTTTCCTTGCAGCATTGGTAACCTATCATACGAATCTACCGCCTCCCTCCTAAAATATGGCTGCTACCATTCCAGTGCTTTCATGGGTTCATGGCCTTCATTTCAATAACATACGGGGAGACCTGTATGGTGGATTAGTGGCCGCGGTCGTGGCCTTACCGTTAGCCTTGGCCTTCGGAGTGACATCTGGACTCGGGGCCATTGCCGGGCTGTATGGAGCTATTTTTGTGGGATTTTTCGCAGCCCTCTTCGGCGGGACTCCTGCACAGGCCTCAGGACCGACCGGTCCGATGACCGTGGTGATGGCCGGCATCATCTTGAACTTTGCCGATGAACCGGCATTGGCATTTACCGCTGTCATCCTGGGCGGGGTCTTCCAAGTCTTATTTGGACTGATGGGGTTTGGTCGGTATATCACCTTGGTCCCCTATCCGGTCATTTCGGGATTCATGAGCGGCATCGGAGGAATTATTCTCATTCTTCAAGTTGCCCCCTTTCTCGGCTTGGAAGCGAAGTCCAAAGTCGTGGCCAACCTCATGGCGATGCCTGAATACCTTGCATCGTTTTCTCTCCCTGCCATGTTAGTGGGTTCGCTCACACTGGCCATTGTATATTTCACTCCTCCCTCTATCGGCAAACGCCTTCCCCCGGTATTGTTGGCTCTCATCGTTGGCACAATAGTCGCTGAAATGTTCTTTCCAACCCTTCCGGTTATCGGAGACATTCCGACAGGATTTCCCACGCCGATTTGGCCAACCATGCATACGCACACCCTCGTCATGATGGTTGAAGAAGCCCTCGTCCTGGCCTTATTGGGAACGATTGATAGCCTGCTGACTTCTCTCGTGTGTGACAACATGACACGGACCCAACATGACTCCAACCGGGAATTGATCGGCCAGGGCATTGGCAATATGGCTTCGGGTTTTTTCGGAGGCCTTCCCGGAGCCGGGGCCACCATGCGATCCGTGGCCAACATTCGAACGGGAGGCCGCACACCTCTCTCTGGCATGTTTATGGCGGTCGTCCTTCTAGGCACCCTGCTTGGCTTAGGCCCACTGGCCGAAAAGATTCCACTTGCAGTCCTCGCCGGTCTGCTTATTAAGGTCGGATTCGATATTATCGATTGGCGCTTTCTAAAACATATGGTACAAGCTCCACGTACCGAGGTCCTGGTGATGATCGTAGTCTTGTTGGTCACGGTGTTGGTCGACCTCATCACGGCCGTGGGCATTGGCGTAGTACTGGCCAGCGTGATGTTCGTGAAGCGAATGGCCGATCTGGAACTTGAAAATCTCAGCGTCATCACGGGTGACTCGAAAGAAACACCCCTGTCGAAAGAGGAACAACGCATCCTGGACCGAAACCGTGAGCGCATTATCATGATTCATGTGAATGGGCCGATGAGCTTCGGATCAGCTAAAGACATGGTGCGTCGGTTAGAATCGGTGAAAAGTTTCAATACTTTTTCCAGCGTGGTCCTCGATCTCACATCGGTACCTTCCATCGACGGAACCGCTGCGTTAGCCATCGAAGACATGCTGGTGATGGTGAAAACTCATCAACAGGATGTCTTTTTCGTGGGTATGCGTCCTGGAGTCGCTCGAGTTCTCAAAGGACTCGGGGTGCTCGATCAGGTCCCACCTGAGCATCGATACCCTCTTCGGTTGGATGCCTTACGCCACGCCGCCCATAGAGGCGGATCCACCCATCCGTACGATGTCGCACCCACAGAAGTTCACTCTGCACGCCCAGAACCTTCATGAGGCATGTTTTTTGAGAAAGTAGGCTTCTCTGTTTCTAAAAAAGCATTCATAGTGTAAGCTGATGAACTCCGCCCTGCCCCCACCCCTTTAAAGGCCTGGATGCGAGAGAGATCACCAATCAGTGTATTGACCCTGGTGATATTGGTTTAAACAGTCAGACTTTATCTGGGACCACCGGTCCGAAAGGTTATCCAACTGAAATGAAGACAACAGTCCCTCAAGCGCTCATACAGAATTTCCTGAACCATACTCCAACCTGGTACAAGCTGACCATTCTGGGGTTCTTAATCCTCAATCCCATCTTGTTGATGAGCATCGGGTCGTTTTACACCGGCTGGCTCCTCATCCTGGAATTTATTTTTACGCTGGCCCTGGCTCTCAAAAGTTATCCGCTACAACCCGGTGGCTTACTCGCACTTGAAGCCGTCCTATTGGGAATGACGACACCCGCTACGGTCTATCATGAAGCGCTCAATAATTTCCAAGTGATCCTGTTATTGATTTTCATGGTGGCCGGGATCTACTTCATGAAAGATTTGCTTCTGTTTCTGTTTACGAAAATTTTATTGGGCGTCCGTTCAAAAATCTTGTTGGGTCTCTTGTTTTCCATCATGGGTGCCTTTCTGTCGGCATTTCTCGATGCGTTGACGGTCACGGCGGTCATCATTGCCGTCGCCTTGGGTTTTTATAACATTTACCACCGGGTGGCCTCTGGCAAATCGTCTCAAACCTCTCATGATTCGACAAGTGATCATGAGATCGGCTCGCTTCACCGCGAAAATTTGGACAACTTCCGAGGCTTCCTTCGAAATTTATTAATGCATGGAGCGGTGGGCACAGCATTGGGTGGAGTCTGTACTCTCGTGGGGGAACCCCAAAATTTATTGATCGCAGACAAGGCAGGCTGGGAATTTATGGAGTTCTTATTGCGTATGGCCCCTGTGACGCTTCCGGTCTTAGCCACGGGATTGTTCACCTGTATGATCGTTGAAAAAATGCGCTGGTTTGATTATGGCTTTCAACTCCCGAATCCCGTTCGCCTCATTTTGTTGGAATTCGAAACAGAGCAACAGAAACGGCGGGATTCAGGGGACACAGCCAAGCTTATTATTCAAGCGATTGCCGGCATTTGGCTGATTGTTGCCTTAGCCTTTCACCTGGCGGAGGTGGGCATCATCGGGCTCACGGTGATCGTATTTATTACCGCCTTTAACGGGATCATCGAAGAGCATCAATTGGGGGAGGCGTTTAAGGAAGCGCTTCCTTTCACGGCTCTCCTCGTCGTCTTTTTCGCTATTGTGGCGGTCATCCAGGATCAGAATCTGTTTTCCGGCATCATCGGGTATGGATTAAGTTTGCAAGGATCTCATCAAATCGGGATGTTTTATCTGGCCAATGGTGTTCTTTCGGCTATCAGCGACAATGTCTTTGTTGCGACGGTTTACATTCAGGAAGTGCTCCGTGCCTTCCAGGCGGGCACCATTACCCGCGACCAATTTGACCTTTTGGCCGTTGCCATTAATACCGGCACAAATATCCCCAGTGTGGCAACTCCCAACGGACAAGCCGCATTTTTATTTTTGTTAACCTCTTCACTGGCTCCGGTTATTCGCCTATCCTATGGGAAAATGGTATGGATGGCACTTCCCTATACGTTGACCATGGCAAGCATCGGCCTGTTTTCCGTGTATTTTTTGTTGGATCCGGCGACAGCATATTTATACGAGACCGGACTCATCCAACACCATAGCGTAAGTAGCCCGGGCACTCCCACAGAACCGCTGGCGCATTAATGATTGGAGAAGTCAGAAACTGGGAGGAGGAAAATATACGGCTTCTCTGCAGCACGGTTGCCCCATGGCCCGATGCAAGAGCGAAAAAGAAACGCACCCTTCTGAAGCCGGATTGTTTGTTGTGGCCCTTGCCTCTTATTACGGGGAAAGTGTCACAACGGTTTCATTGCCCTGAATGACTCGTTCCGGATAAAGGACAATTTCCACACGACGATTTTGGGCTCTTCCCTCCTCGGTCTCATTTGTCATCACCGGCCGCATGTCAGCATAACCCGTCGCTGAAAATTGTTTTGGATCCATTCCGGTTTGCTCAATCAGATACCGTAATACTGTCGTGGCACGTGCGGTTGAAAGTTCCCAATTGGTGGGATACTGTTTTTGTAGTTGTCCATATATGCGGTGGTTGTCCGTGTGGCCTTCCACTTGAATATTTTTCCCCGGCACGGTCGCTAACACCTGGCCCACCTGCTTCATGATCTTCAGACCCAGAGGAGTCAATTCTGCTTCACCGGATTCAAACAGGACTTGTCCCAGCATGGTCAGGACTAACCGGTCCTGGTGTTGGGTCACCACGAGACTGTTGCCAAACTTGTCCTCAAGCGCCTTGGTAATTCGATCAATCTCCTCTCCGACCGTGAGCACTTCATATTTGACCTTTTCCAGTTGGGCTTCCTGAGCCTCCCGAGCTTTTTTGACCAATTCCAACTCATGCTTCAAACGCTCCACCTCTTTGAGCCTGGTCTCCAGCGCCGAAAGCTCTTTTTCCAAATGACCATTCTGTTCACGAAGGTGGGACATCTGGCTGATTTGCCCGTCTAATCCGGACCTGACCTTTGTGAGTGCAGCTGTCAAATCATGAAAATCCACCGGCTCTCCTCCAAAAAGAGGATCGGACAGCGACACGGTTCCTTCCGAGTTGACCAGTTTCCGGATTTGCGTATACAGCGCTTCAACTTCTTGTTGGACCGCGGCTAATTGTTCTTCCTTCATTTGATCTTGCACGTCAACGGTATGCTCAAGGGCAATGTTTGTTTCTTGAAGCTGCAGGACTTCAGCTTGCTTCGCTTCGACCGCCTGCTGTAAACGTTCAAGTTCCGCTATCGTAGACTCTTGGTTTTTTTCGTATTCTTGGAGAGCACGTTCATGTGATTGTTGACTCACACAACCGACCACAATCGTACATGCCACTGCCGAAAGTAAAGTGTTCCCCAGTTTCATAGTGCCTGCTCCTTCGCGTTGACCGCCTCTCCTCACCTCAGGCTCTCTACCATCAATATTACCTGGGGATTCAAGACTGGTTGGTGCCTTTCGGCCAAAATGGCTTCAATCTTCTCTTCTGGGTGCCATGGTGAACCTTAGTAACCGGAGGGTTCTTTCATCCCCAGAGAGAGCAGAGAAGATTATTCTCGGCATTCTGGACAGGACACTTGAGAAAACCTATAGGAACAAGGAGGAAGGTGTTCCAAGAGGTCAGAATGACCTGTCAATACTTCCCAATGATCACAGGCGACACTGTTGCAATTCACCGGGGATCAATGCGGAAAGATAAAGAGAGAAAATGTTGGCGCGGAATGGTATTGGGAATGGGAGAAGTTTGATCGTTATCTCTCGTGCTCACCAGCCGAGAAATGCCCAAGCCATGATTCATCGGAAACTATCGTCTGGGTCCCGATTGCCGGATTCGCCCTTCATCGAAGGGCCACCTCGTGGATCATCCCCACCTGGTACTGTGCCATATGCTGAGCCAGGTACGTGACGCTCGAATCCATCATCTCCATAAGTGGTGACGGGTACAAGCCGATTCCCAAGATTAAAACCGCAAGAGGAATCACCGTAACCAGCTCTCGCATATTCAGATCCGGTAGTTGTGCAATGGTCGAGTTTTTTGGTTGTCCCAACACTACCCGTTGAAGCATCCAGAGCATATACGCCGCCGCGAGGACAATGCCCCCCATGGACAACAATACCATGACATAGCTCTCAAAGGATGTTCCGACCAGGACCAAAAATTCTCCAATAAAATTGCACGTGCCAGGCAGTCCGAAGGATGCCACTGAAAACAGACAAAAAAGTGCCACAAACCGCGGCATCGATTTCTGTAACCCTCCGTAATCCTGAATCGACCGGCTATGGGTCCGATCATACAATTGACCGACAGCCAAAAAGAGGGCTCCTGTGGTTATTCCATGGTTCACCATCTGCAGGATGGCTCCTTGAATGCCATGGTTATTAAACACGAAAATTCCCAATGTCACGAATCCCATATGCGAAATGGACGAATACGCCACCAGCTTTTTCAGGTCAGACTGGGCCAGGGCCATATACCCCCCATACACAATGGCTGCCACAGATAGCCACAAGATGTACGGGGCAAAGGTGACTGAGGCTTCAGGAAACATGGGGAGACAAAATCGTAAAAATCCATATCCGCCCATTTTCAGGAGCACCCCCGCCAGCAGGACACTTCCGGCGGTGGGAGCTTCGGAATGGGCATCCGGTAGCCATGTGTGAAACGGCAGCATGGGTAATTTAATGGCAAAGGCTAGGAAAAACGCCAGAAATATCCAAAACTGCGCGTCGGGGGAATAGGTGTTCTCTGCCAACGCTAACATATCAAATGTCCGTCCCCCTTCCACGTACAACCCAAGGATCGCCAGGAGTAAGATCAGGCTACCTGACAAACTGTACAGAACGAATTTGATGCCGGCCGCTATGCGTTGGGGGCCACCCCACAAAATGATCATAAAATACATAGGAATCATCGTGACTTCCCACAACATGAAAAACAAAAACAGGTCCAGAGCGGTAAACACTACAATCATGGCCCCTTCGACCAACAGAATCATGGCCATAAAGGAGCGCACACGAGTGGTAATTGACTTCCAGGAACACAGGACGCAAAAGGGACAGAGCAGAGTTGTGAGTATAACCAGGAGTAGACTAATCCCATCCACTCCGACAGCATATTGAATATTAAAGGTCGGCATCCATGCCATCCGCTCCACGAATTGCATGCCTTGAATAGAAAAATCAAATTCTCTCAGCAGCACGAGACTAAGAACAGCGTCACCCAGCGTACACCCCAGAGCCACGCGCCGAATCCATTCCTGATCCTGAATACAGGCGATGATCGCAATGCCCACAAACGGCATCGCAATCATGATACTCAAAAGATGTTCAGTGAAGATTGTGTTCATAGCCTCCCCTTCATGACATGCCGGTCATGGCACATCCAGGACACGAAAGACGCCATCTCGTTTTTCACGCACCGCGAGTTTGAATTGCCGTGCCGTGCTCGTGCCCGTTGAATCACTGACAAGCTATCTACGGAATCACACGACAAACCAAAACAACAACCCGATCCCCACAATCAGCCAGAAAATCATGACCAGTAAGTGATGCTGTAACGTGCGGGGTTCTAGTTCCTGCATCATATTCCCTGTGCTCGCGGCTTGATTCCCGGCACGAACCACATTCTTGTCGAGAACCTTGATCTCGATTCTTTTCCATAGCCAGTTGGCGATACCAATGCTGCGTTGGCCGATACCCACGACGACCCGATCGACACCGCGAAGGTCCACCACCCGCCAGAGCCAACCGGCTATTCCTACGCTATTCCGCCCCAAACCTACGACCAGCCCGTCAATCCCCCGAAGGTCAACCACCCGCCACATCCACTTCGCCGCCAACACCGACACATTGGCGATTCCCAGGATCAGGGCATCAAACACATTGCGATCGACAACCCGCCAGAGCCATCGGGCCACCCGGAGAGTGGGCACCACAACATACGCCTCATATATTTCGTCAAAATACAATTTATTCAGAAAGTGGACATACCATCGTTTACTCATTTCCGATTGTTGAAACCAGGAATCCGAAAATTTTGTCAAGGAAAAGTACCCAATCGCCATACCGCCTACAGCCACAGCAAAAGCAAAAATCAGTTGCAAGCGTGACTCACTTGAAGCTTCCCTTGGGATCTGAGCCATCCGATGTCCCACGACAGGGGACAGAAATTCCGCAAACCAACTCCACAAGACCAGCAACAGGCTTCCAAACATTCCCATGACAACCAAAATGCCCAGAAGGTGGATAGGGGAAAAGAATCGAGGCTGGATGACCTCCCCCCCTATTCCACTTCCAGGACTTATCGAATGCGATTGACCAAACAAGCCCAGGACACCCCGCATGATATACATGGCAGAGAAAAATACGGTCAGAAATCCCAAAATCCAAAATGTCCATTGGGCGGAGGATCCCGGTTGAATCATCCACAATTGCTCATACGGCCCGAAAAAAATGAGGAACGGGGGAAGACAGGCCAACAGTAAAGCCCCGAACACTAAGGGCACCATAGAAGGCATTGATGACCCATGAGGAGCATGCGACAAAGACACATGTTGATGGGCCCCAACGGAACGAAGGGCATTTCCAGTCGACAAAAATAAAAATCCTTTCAAACATCCATGGGCCAGCATATGAAAAATAGAGATCACAAAGGCTCCGACTCCACAGGTCATGACCATGAAGCCAATTTGACCAATGGTGGAAAACGCCAGCATGCGTTTAATATCCACCTGAGTCAGGGAGACAAGGGTTGCAAAAAGTGCGGTCACACCTCCGACCAATGCAATGACCGTCATGGCTTCGGGCGAAAGAATCATGAGAGGACTCATGCGAACCAGCAAGAAGGGTCCGGCATTCACCATGGTCGCGGCATGAATCAACGCAGAAACAGGTGTGGGCGCTTCCATGGCAAAGGGAAGCCAGACATGGAACGGCACTTGTGCGGACTTCCCCATGGCTCCCAGGAAAAGAAAAAGCGTAATGAGCGTAAGGATATGAATGGGTACGTCCAGCCCGAGCCAGCCGAACAGGTTGATGCTGTTTTCCTGTATGGATGGGGCCTCCCTTAAAATCGTCTGAATGTCCAGTGTTCCAAAAGTAGAATAGGTCAGAATGACCCCAAAACCTAAGCCCACATCCGCGACCGAATTCACGAGAAAGGCCTTAGTCGCAGCCTGAGCAGATGATTGCCGCTCCCCCCAATGAGAAATTAACAAATAAGAACAGATCCCCATGATCTCCCAGAACACAAACAGCATGAGCAGATTATTGCTCATAACCAGCATGATCATCGAAAACGTAAACAGCCCGATAACCGCAAAGAAACGGTTATACCGGGGATCGCCGATCATATACCGTGACGCATATACATGCACCACGCCGCTCACACCGGTCACCAAGAGCAGAAGCAACACCGTAAGCTGGTCGACATAGAGACCCAAATCTACAACCAGGTCTCCCGATGTGAACAGTCGGTAGAGTGGAATAGCAAAAGCCCCGTCTGATGTGACTCGAGCAAACGCGATGGCGGAAAACGCGAAGGAGAGAGCCATCGCAGGAATGCCGATCTTATGGCCTTGCTCTCCAAGCCAGGGTTTCCCCAGCACGAGAATCAGAACGGCCATCAGAGGAAGAAGGGGAATAAGGATAAGGAATGTCATAATCAGGAGGTCACCCTATGCCCAATCCTGCTAAAGCCCTGGTGGAACCGCGTTCTTGATGAGAAAGCTGACAATGTGATCGCTCATGAGTCCCAACACAATGACCGCCACTGACGTGGCGCCCAGACCAATTTTCACCGCCAATGGAATTTCCCGCATAAGAGGAGGTTGCTGGGCTGACCGGTCCCGAAATACCCGTTCAAATAATTTCACGAAGTAGGCCAGAGTTAACAGAGTCGCAATCAGCACCGCGACAATGGCAAGGTAATTTTGCGCTTCCACCGCGCCAAGAATGATATACCATTTTCCAAAAAATCCCCCGGTTGGAGGAATCCCGATCATCGACAGGGCTATGACGACCAGAGCCACCGACATCCACCCCGCTCCTCCCTGCAGACGCCCAAGATCCTCAACAGTGCGAACCCCATACAGATGAATAATCGCCCCCGCCCAAAAAAACAATCCCGCTTGCATCACGGCATCATTCAAGAGGTAAAACACGCCTCCGACAAAACCGGTTTGATTTCCGAGACTAATCCCCACCAGAATCAATCCGATATGCGAAAGTCCTCCATATGCAAACATGCGTTTGATTTCTACTTGGGACAGAGCCAGGAATGCGCCAACCAGTGCTGCAAGAGCCCCAAGAATCCCCACTAACACCAAAAGGCGGATCTGGTAGACTACCGCCTGCGCTCCTAGGACCCAAAACATAATACGAATCCATCCATACAGCGCGACCTTCGTCACTAAAGAGGCCAGCATCGGTGACACTCTATCTGGCGCATAGGTATACGCATCCGGCAACCACCCGTGGAGCGGTACCAAGGCCATCTTGATGCCCAGCCCAATGAACATGAATAACACACCAACCGCAAAGGCCTTGGAGGCCACCAAAGAGGGCACCCGCTGAGCCAGATCCGCCATGTTGAGCGTACCCGTCTCGGCATACAAATATCCCACTCCCAGGAGATATAAGGAGGCTCCGAAGGTGCCTAAGATTAAGTAGCGGAATCCGGCGACAAGCGCCTTCCCACCCGCCAACCCGACCAAGGCATAGGCACACAGGGCAGATACTTCTAAGAAAACGAAAAGATTGAACAAATCCCCGGCAAACACCATGCCGGTCAGACTGGCTATCAATAATAAGACCAGGGTATAAAACGGGACAATCCGGCTACCAAGGTAAGGAAACAAAACTGAACTGAGGAAGGTGATACACACCAATCCAACGAGACTCAACGCCACGGTCATGACGCTGGCCAAGCCGTCCGCCACCCACTCAATTCCGACCGGAGCAGCCCATCCCCCAAAGTCATACTGAATGGTCCCGTTTTGAAGAACTCCTACAAGATTAGCAAAGGAAACCGGGACCATCGCAGCCTGCAAACCAATTGATAATGGCCGGCACCACTCCCGATGCTTGATCCCGATTAATGGTAAACAAATCGCCAAACCGAGAGGTAAGAGGAAAAGAATTGCGGGAAGGTGTCGCGTCATTCCAGCCTTTTGAGAATTTCTTCTTCGTCCAGGCTGCCGTATTTTTTATAAATGGCATCGGCCAGCGCCAACGATACTCCCAGGGTGGCAACACCCACCACAATCGCCGTCAATGTCAGCACATGAGGGAGAGGATTCGCATAGACTTCCGGTTGAATGATCTCGGTTGTGGAGAGCAAAATGGGCACCGTGGCGCCTTGCTTGGCACTTGTGGTGACGAGGAAAAAGATCACACTCGTTTGCATGAGATACATCCCGATAAGTTTTTTCACCAGATTGTACCTGGTCACCATAATATAGATGCCCCACAGAAACAGCAGGACAAAGGCAATATAGTTGGGGCGCTGCAGCCACCCCCCGATCATCTCAAACATCATATTCCTGCTCGGTATCGTGATAGGCCAAACTGAGAACGATAGAAATCCCGGTCACCGCAACATCCACGGCCACGCCGATCTGGGCCAGCAAAATCCCCGTATACCGACGGGCAGGAGCATCCAAACCCGGAATCTCCAAATTGGCATAGTTCAGAAATTCCCCACCTCCAATGAGGCATAAGCCACCGACTCCCACAAAAATAATCAATCCGATCCCATCGCCATGCAGGACTTTTTCCACCAAACGTCCCTGTGGTGACTTCAGCCCGAATACCAAAAAAGTCAGGATCATACTGGTTGTCCAAATAACGCCGGCCACAAATCCTCCACCGGGACCGTACTGGCCGAAGAACAAGACGTACAACGCAAACAACTGGGCCAGAGGAATGAGCAAGCGACTCATGGCCTGAACAATGATGCTATCGTGGATCTGTTTCATGAACCTGGCTCCCGTAATAACAAGGCACAGGCAATCCCAGCCGTAAATATCACCACGGTTTCTATCAACGTATCAAATGCCCGATAGTCCATCAGCACCGAGGTGACCACATTCGGCGTAAGCGTGTCCGCATAGCTATTCTGTAGGTACACTGGAGAAATGTGCACGTTGGGCTGAGAAGTTGGGTCGCCAAACGGAGGAAGATCATTCGCCGCCAATAACAACAGCAGGCCCAGCAAGGGCAGTCCGAGAACTCCCGCTAGAGGAGGAGGGGGGCGACGAAGGCGGCTATCCTTGGGAGCGGTATCAAACAACGTGACCAGGAACAACACGGTACCCAACCCGGCGCCAATGACGGCTTCTACAAAGGCCACATCCACCGCGCCCAACCAAGCCCAAACCAGGGAAAGAAAGAAACTATACGACCCGAGGATAAACACTGAACTCATCAATTCTTTCACCAAAAATGTGGCACTGGCTGCCGTCAGGACCAGAAGTAACAGCAAGGCAATATTCACCGAATACATCATTGGTCTTCCTCCGTCTGAGGTTTGAGGCCAGACCGATAGGCCGCTCGAATCGTGGCATGAGCAATGACCGGATTTAACAGGATGAGCAAAACCAGGACGACCAGAATCTTCAGCATATTGATCCCGAAACCCTGGTACAACGCAAGGCCCGAGAGAACACAAATCGCGCCTAGGGAATCGGTCAGGGAGACCGCATGGGATCGCGAAAACACATCAGGGAGGCGTAGTGTGCCAATTGCAGCCACCACCAGGAAAAAGACTCCCACCAGAATTAACCCGATGGCTATAACAACCATTTAGGGTGCCCCTCGTTGCTCAAGAAATTTGGCAATGGCAAACGCTCCCACCAGATTCAGAAGCGCATACCCCGTGGAGATGTCCACAAACATCTCCACACGGTCATAGACTGTTCCCATGACGACGCCCAGAATGATGGCTTTGGTCGATATTCCCGCCAATCCAAGTACCCGATCAAACACCGTGGGACCCTGGATCACCCGGTATAAATACACGAGGATCAGAAATGACAACGTAATTAGCAAAAACAGAAAAAATTCAATCATCACACATTCGTATCTTCCTGAAAGACCCAGGCAAGTTTGCGCTCCATCCGGCCGGTGGTGAGATCATTCCCTGCTGCCTCATCTATGGCATGCACGAGGAAAGTATTGCCGTTAATTTCAACGGTAATAGTGCCCGGCGTTAGGGTCACAGAATTCCCGAGCACAACGATCGCGCCCCGATGTTTTAATTGAGACCGATAGGTGATAAGTCTGGGCTTAATAGGTAACGAAGGATTTAGAATGAGTTTCGTCAAATGCAGACTACTCTCCACAATCCGTAAAAAGAGCCAGGGGCTGTACAACAGCATACGGCCCCATGGGAATTGCTGAAAGGGAGAATGAGGGAATCCGGTGTTTAACCATGCGACTCCACAAGAGGCCGTGAATCCGAGCACGAGGTGCAAATTGTCGTACTTCCCTGATAACACAAGCCAGCCGCAAAATAAGGCCAAGGTGTTCGCAATAAACTGTTTGGGGAAAGAAGATTCCATCTTATATTATCTTCAGATCAAACCCTGAACGGCTCGACTTAACGGACCCGATAAAGTATAAAAAAAGCCAACCAAATGTTTTTCGAATGAGGTGTTCAAAAAACCTGGTTGGCTTGTACTGTCTCCAGCCAATCGGAACTAACCAAATGCCGGGAACCCTACTGCCATGATGAATGATATTTAGGCAAACCGGATGCTCCCATTCTCTCGACTCAGCCTGCGCCAAATAAAAAAAAAGGCCTCATCCTTTTGAACGATCTGCAAGCCTTCGACCTTATACCAGGCACCCTCTTCCATCCACAACTTCGAATCACAAGGAATAATACCCCACGTTTGAGATGATAGGGGATTCGATCATGAATGCAAAGCCCGGCAGAAGTCAAAAAGTCGTTCATTCTTATCGTGAAATCATATGTTCATCCTGACCGGTTCCCAGGTTACGTCAGAGAGATACCGTGAAAAGCTTTTGGAGTCCGGATCAAACGCGATGACATGCATCCATTGGTTATGGAAAACATGCTGAAGCAAAGCGTGCTTCAGAATGATCGACCGTATTCGATCCGTAGGCGCTTCAATGATAGCCAGTAAGCGCATGGGCTCATGGTAGTGCCGCGCCCCATCGTTTACCGATTGGAGGGGAAGGCCTTTTTGCAGGTCACTTTGGCTCCCTAACATCACACCAACTCCGGCAACGATATTGTGAATGACCTTGCTACCACCCCCATAGGCCCAAGGATCCACCGACGAAAAGTAATACGTTAAGTTAATCAATTCGCCCACGATGAGTGGTGCGGTCATGATTTTTTCAAGAAGACTCCCATCAGGATCAGGGAGAGGGTCGTATGAATGCAAAAAGACTCTCCCCTCCAAATCCAGACCTTTGGTAAGTGCCCGCCTTCCAATCAAAAATGCGGCATTCCCTGACAACCCCCATTCAGGACGCGAATTTGCCCAATCCATGCTCCGCTGCCTGACATGTTTGAACGCGTCACGGGGAGATATGGCAGTGGGAGCGCCTGGAATGCGCTGGCATCGTTCCAATGCCTGATGTGTGCCAGCCTGCTCCAAGTCCCTCACCAACAGTGCTAAATCCTCTACATGGGTAGCAGGAAGATCGACCAGGTCATACATCGTCACTCGATCTGTGGTCGTGTTGTGTTTGGCGGGAAGAAACCAGGTGTCCTCTGGGATGACCAGGCCATGATCGCTCAGAATTTTCCGAACCTCTGGATTATTGGCCATGGCTGCAAAGACACGAGCATTCGGGTCACCATGACTACCTCCACATGCACCACAATCCAGCGCCGCATAATAAGGATTGTTTTCGGACTGGCTTCCATGACCGCAGATCATTACAAACCGGCCAAAGTTTTTCGTGAGGCCGATCACTCGCAATCCCCCCTCCACAAAGGCCGCTTGCTCCAATGGGGTAAAACCGAGTGCCAGTGGGCCCAACCGTGGATTTCCCTGCTCGTTTTCATGTGGAGTTTCAACGGGAATTTGCGTAGCTACAGTGCCCCCCAACCACTGCTGCAACGACTGCTTGACGGCACCAAAGGATGTTCGAAATAGCGTTTTTCCTACCAACCCGACGCTGAAAAACATCCCTAGCACATCAATCATCACAAAAGAAGCCAATGGATTGTGCTTCAGATCATGGAAGAGATGATGACTGAGTTGATGCCACCTGGTTCCCGAGAGATAGTCCTTCACCCGATCATTCTGCCCGACTCGCGGCACTTCGGTCACTTCCGCATGTGGTGTCAACAAAATCGGACACAAAGCCAAGTGGTCGTGACTATCAAATGCCACATGACTCATGGGCACGCCAAAAAATCCCGCATACCCGAATGTTTCATACAACCCCTGAGCTTCAAGATGACGCCGAAACGACTCCGAGCGAGCATCGATACAAAAAATCCCTTGTGCCCGAGGCCGCTCATTCCTAACGGGTGTCACCCCTTGATGTCCGCTGATGTTTCGCAGCAAACACTCCCGATAGACGTCCTCATAGGCTTCAAGCCATACCGGTCCATGTGCAGATTGGGGAAAGAGATCCAGCCACTCCAGTAAGGTTGACATGTCGGCGTAAGACAAGTCATGGACCTCAATTGGAGTCAATTCAAAAAACTGAGCCAGGTGAAAAAGTCGCCAGGCTTGGTGACATACCGCATGATTATTAGGGCCGGTGGCATGAGAAAAAGGAGAGTTCAACACCTGTTCACGCTCACGTTGTTCGTTCCAATAAGCGAGGAGTGCAGGCAAGGTCCCCTTGATGCCCCATTCCCGTTGGCAAAGGCCCTCTACCATTCCAGATTCATAAAAAAGGCGAACGGCCAGATATTGCAGTGGATCAATGGGATAGTGTTGTTGAGCAGGATACCCGGTGTGGTCACTACGCCATCGGATAAATCCTGCCCAACCTGGCAATTGAGCCAGATGCCGTGAGAGATAGTTTTGCCAGCGTTCCTTTGGGATTTTGAGTTCTTCCAGATGTTTGCTCAACATTTGCTCCGGTGAATCGGACAATTCGCCGAATTTTTGTCGAAGATCTGGAATCCCGAGGAATCTGCTTGAGAGATCCCCTTCGGCTAATTCTCGCCACGCAGCATAGAACCCTTTGTCTCTGGAAGGCATACTCCATCCCGCAACACCTTCGTCGACATATGCCCCCGTCCATTTGATCATGTGCGTATTGATAGTCTCAATCAGCACGCTACCAGTCTCACGGTCCAACCAATCACCCAGCGTTCTGTCTCTAGGTAAATCAACCGGGACGAATGCATCCTTTTGTCCTGATGCATTTGCGCTCCCACTGGGATCGGGTGCATGGAAAGAAGTCAGACCTGACAAAGGGTCAGACAAGTGGCACACGGCCAACGAACTTTTCCAGAGATTATGCAGATAGGCGGATTCCGGATCATGGCGGCACTTCTCGCACTCCCGAATCGTTCGATCAATAATGGAGGATCGAGAAGCCTCCGGGAGATCGGATCGAAATCGTGTGGTCAGACCCTCCATTTCCAGGGTCCACGTCATCAGCATAGCAGGCAAGATTTCAATCCCGTATGCGGCATGAATGCGCCAGACATCCTGGACATGTAGTGTGCGTGCTCCAACTTGAATGATAGCCTTTGCAGGTAATGGGGGCCCCACCCGCCGAATTGCCCGTTCAAGAGCCGACAGAGTAATCCGACCTTGGAAAAAGAATTGGCGATACTCTTCAACAGGCAGAAATCCCTGGGCGCCCAGCAACCCATTCGCTTCTTCAATCGCACGGGCAAAGGGTAAATGCTCGAGGTCCCGAATGGGATTGTAATAGGCAAAGGTTTTCATCGGCCAATATGGCCCGATGGGCTGACACGCCTCATCAACGATTTCCCGCAACCATTTCCAACTCGTCACCTTTGAACAATCTTGCTCAAGCCTGTTCATTGCCTCTTTTTTCTTTTTTTTGAGCACTCATAGCGTCCAATCAATGTTTAAAGAAATCCGTTATACTCTAACTGGGTAAAATAACGGGAACCAGGGTGAAATGACAGAGGGGAAAGCCTGACAAGGTTATGTACCCATCTCATTAGATTGAAGTCCATTTAGCAGCGTGCCAATACACGTTATATAAATAAAAAAGCCAACCGATGGGCGTCTCCTCTTTTTAGTTTGAGGAGATCCCTCGGTTGGCTTATTCTATCGCGTACTTCAATCCCACGCTGGACACGCTGAATGATGCTTGCGATCCGACAAACCCGTTCTACGGTCAAGGGCAAAACCAGCACGGACGCCACCCTTTTCAGGCATCCGAGGAGAAGTCTATTCTCTTCTTGCCCTCACATGAATAATACGCTTATATCAGGGGGATAGGTTGCTCCTCAAGTTCCTGAGATTCTTCCCTACGGGATGGTGATTGATAGATTGGGAAGAGGCAAGACCCGTCTTGCCGGAAAGCATGACCCTATGCCCCCTTTTCACACGAGGTGCAATGGTATCGGCGATCCCGAATGCCATCAATAAATTTGAACAGGAATCCATGGGCCGCGGCCCAACCGGTGTACGAGCCAGCATTTCTACGTCCCACCATCCTCATTCGGCTCAAAGGTGTTCTTACGCGAGCCGAGCGCCAACTGACTAAGTGTGAAGAAGGCATTGGAATGATCAAGCAAAGCGTCAAAATCTCATCTCCCAAGGAGGAGAACAACCGTGGCGTGAATTCCTGGGACTCCCCGGTACGGAAACGACTGCCCTGTTTACGGATATCGATACCCGGATCGAAGAACGCATCATCGTCCTGGCTTTAGATCCTAATTTGGAACCGACATTCCTGTAAACAGCCTCTCTCTATTTGAGACTTCAACCACCTCAAAGATACCCTGCAAATAATGGGTCTGTTAGACAGTCTGAGAATTCTCATGTAGTGGCTTTCTATGTTATTTATTCTCCATTTCCTGGCTTTTTGGATGGACAACAAAATTTGACTCTTGACTTCCATGGGATTTGCCTTATCTTTGAATGTATGAAAGCACAACGTGTTTTAACCCATGATGAGAAAAAAGCTTCTGAGGCGGCCTTTCGGGGATTGCCCATGAATGATTCGTGGACGGATTCTGCCAAAGCTATCTATGAAGGACTGATTCAAGCATTAGGGAAAACACCTTTGAACAATCTGTCTTCTTCAGAAAAAGAAGACATCCAGCCTCCGGAAAAGTCCGATCTTCTGCCTTCAGGTTTTTCTGAACCGTCCCAATCAGGTCTTTCAATCAGTTCCGGTGATATTCCTGCTGAATTTGAGTCACTCCCGATCCGATCCCGAAAAGAAGCCATTGAATCCGGAATACTCAAAGATGTCACACCAATCGCACAAAGCGTGGGGCTGGATTTCTGCGTGGGCATGACCAACCCGCTCTGGGATCAATACATCACTCCTTCTCAGGATTATACCGAAGAACTTATACAAGCCCGTCTACGCGATACACTGGTGGCTGTTCGCCTCAGGTTAGCCATCCTGAAAACACCAACTCCGCTGGTGGATGTTCCTCTCTTATTACAATTTCCTCCCGAACCCACCCCTCAGCTCTGCCTCACCTTCGCGCTATTTCACAAGGATCCAGTTGATGGCGATTGCCTGCTCCTGATCCATCCAGGCGAGGTCTTCGCAACGCGTCAAGCATTTGAGAACAATTAACTCACTCACCTGCCATACCTCACAACATTCTTGTTGACAAGCAAAGTCACCTCCCGATTCCCTATGCCACTTGCGATTGTTGCCGGGCGATAGAGCTCAAAAGAGTCCCTCAACATCGTTTTGGAACGCGTAACAATGAGTGATGAGGCAAAAACCAAAGGGAGTGAGAAGCAAGGAAATTGAAAACCATGTGGTTTGTTCCTCCTCCTGCATGTTTCACGGCACAAAAGCGAGAAAGGCAATGGGGAACATCTCCCATTGCAAGAGAAGGTTCACGCCCGTGAGCTAATGGCCCACGGGCATGATTCCATGAGACAGATAAGAGCGAAAAACCCCTTTTATTCCAAATCTCCGGGATTATTAAATAACGCAGGCAACTTAATATTGCCATGGCCGTATTGGGGGAAATTCGGGGCCTGGGGATCACCCGGATTCAAATTGGAAGCTGTATCGTCCGGCGGAAACAAAACCAGGGTCTGTAGAAAATCAATAACCTGCCCTTGCTTTACATCCGGTAACCGGGCAAACCGATCTCGCGCCTCCTTCGCTTCACCGCCGTGCCGCATGATGACCGACCATAGATCGATACTCCGCCCATCATGCCCGTAAGGAGCAGTTGTGCCCACTCCCCATAGTGGTTCGGTCATAAACTCCTTGGTCAACGTGCCATCAAAGTTGCGTTCCCAATAGGTTGAGCCCAAGTCATGTCGTTTGAAATCCGCATAGATATTCTTGACGACAAAGCGCTGTCCATTTGGCTTTTTCACCGAAGGCGAACCCGATGCCGGGACTTCTTGGAACAGGGGAGTCGCTACGGCGAACAGGTCATTAAATATCCCTTTCTGTTCGTTAAACGAAGTTTCCACATCAGCCACCCGCCGATCTTTCTCAATGACCAAATTTTGGATATGACAGCCGGTGCATTGAATGTCCTTGAAGATCTTTTCACCTTTTTCGGAATCATGCGTCTGGCGCCCAATGGCAGGTTTAAAATAATTCAACAAATAGAACTCGAGGTGGTCCACCAGACTCACGGGAATTTCATTGGCAACCCCATCTCGATCAGGATCATCACTTACGCTGGAAGCCGGTGGCGCTTCGATTTTATCAATCTTTCCATTTAACACCATTCCCGCTGGCGTCACCACCTCCTCACCGCCAACAGCTTTCGCAAGATCAGGATCAAAGGCTTCAAGGCCCATTTCTGCATTCAACGCACCTACCACAAATTCCCTGATGGATATGGTTCCGCCATGGTGAAAAAACGGTCGTACCCGGAGATCCGAATCGACGCCTTCTAATCGTGATGGATCCATCGAACCGTCAGGATTCACTCTAATGGTTCCATAGGAAATGTCTTTGCTCTTTAACGACACCTCTACGGATCGCCCTCTTTGCTTGGCTTGGACAATGGCCCGGTCCCGGGCTTGCCGTAGATCCTGAGTAATTTCATCGGCAAGCATCTCAATAATCCCTAATCCGAACAAATGCGGGGCATCCCGGCTATCTGGTCGGGTAAACACGTCTCCACCAAACCCCGCAGCTCCACGTGGTCGTCCATGGCAACCCGCACAACTATCGACAAGCCCGGCACCGATCGACCCCTCAGCCGCAATATCCCCATGGCCATCCCCCGTCCGCGGACCAAAACCCTGTTCGACTGTAAACTTTCGCTGGAAAATGCTTCGACCACGCCGGATAGAACGAAACGGATCCCGATTAATAATATAGAGCGAGGAATCGGGAGTGTTGATATCTCCCCTGCCCGCCCCAATTTGCTGCTCTAACGTTTTCTGAATTCCTGCTTGTTCATTATTCGGGCTTTGCGTAATATCCGTTTCCTGTGCCTGCGCTCCAGGTAGACCCGTTATAAACGACATCGTGCTCAGCACTAGAAACAAAAAGAACAGTGGCAAACCTCTTCGCTCATACTCTTGCATGACAGACCTCCCTTACCTGAGGGTGAAACGGTTGAAATGAATGAGGGGGAGTCAGACTTCTCGGAAAAAACCAGCTGAAATTAATGGGGGGAAGGACGGATCTCTCTCTTAATGTGAAAAATTTTTTCGATCATTAAAAAATAAATTTAGACAAAAAAGACTTTTGTATTTATTTTATGTACAAAGAGAAGAGCCTTAGGCAAGTTCAATACCAGGATATGGAATGGCAAAAATACAGGCCTTTTTTTCCTCCAGGATGTATTAAACTTAGGATTGTGAAATGTCATTCCAAGAGATTCTGTATGGTTCACCCTTCGGTTTGTATTCGTCTGTTTGATGAACGTTCCTTACATTTGGGGTCACAGTAGATTTCAGGCACCCCGTTTGCCAGAACCATTTTGAGAGAGGAGATGGCCTTGCCCGCTGAACACTCACCCCTTCACGAACCGCCACACAATCCTTTCGGGGGAAAAACGTTAATTGTGGACGCGGAGCACCCAGGTTGCTTCACCCTACCCAGCGAAGCTCTCGCTCACGCGCAACAAGATGATCAAATATTCATTCGACCGGGGGTTTATGAAGATCGGTTGGTACTGACTGAGCGAACCATCCATTTGGTCGGCGCCGGACGGGACCAGGTCACAATATTCAATCGGCGGAGCGGTCCTTGCTATCTTCAGCGAGTTTCCGGCGGACACATCAGTGGTATCACGTTTCGTTATGTGGGCAGCGACCAACATTCCGCCCTGAATATTTTAGATTCGGTGTGCACCATATCTCACTGCAGGGCCACGGAAGGGATTTTATCCGGAGTCGTTATTTATGGACCGGATTGCCGCCCGACCTTGCTCGACAACGAGATTTCTCATAATCGGGAGTCCGGTATTTTTTCGTTTGCCGGAGCTCAACCGTACCTGCGTGAAAATACGTGTTTTGGGAATCATCATTTTGGAATGGCTGCACGGGACGAGGGCACTCGACCCGACATGATTAAAAACATCTGTCGGGAAAATATGCTAAGCGGCATTCTCCTCTTTCACCTCGCCAAGGCGCTTATCCTCGAAAATACTTGTGAAGAAAATTCGCATTGGGGAATTGTGCTCACTCCGGATTGTGAAACCACCCCAAAATCTGAAGACCTCCCCCAGTCAAATCATTTGGCACATAACCCTCGCGGAGCCTATACCCTCACCACAGAACCTTTGGCTGATATTGGTCGCTAGAGATCAAATCGCCGCGCGGCTGATCATTCACCAAGACCATACAGGATGCCGGGGAACGAGGGTCTATGATAAGGTGGGCAACGTTGACAGGACTGTCCAGGACGATTCGAGATGAATGATTATTTGTGGCATCAACTGAACGCTGTGCTGGGTAGCCTCACCGTGACGGTGGGACTCTGGTTATTAGTGGGAGCCTTACCGGTACCTATGGGAATGGCTCTGGCCCTCGGGCTGGCCATCCTGTTGGCCTGGAAAAGTCCGTCTATTGGATCGATCTGGGCGACTTCCACATTCCTCTTAGGAGTGGAAAGTTTCGCGTGGCCCATCATGCAAATGGCCGACATTCAAAAGCTGGGACCAGAACCTCCATTAGAAGAATTGGAACGGATTTTCACCGCCGTGTTGTTTGGGCTGTTTTCCGGCGTGTTCTGGATGACCTTTGCTTATGGAATTTTCAAACGCACTCGAGAGAAGAGCACGCCGACCTCCCCTTCAACCACCCTTCCCAAAACAAAAAACCAGAAGAAACAGGCAAGAAGGCGATCAGGCTAATCCCGTGATAAGGCCAAACCCCTGCTATTGAATGTCCATGGGGTCCACATGAAATTCAACGACGACAGGATCTTTCCGAAATTCTGCTTCATATTCCCGCTGAAGGCTTCGAAGGCCTCGTTGTGCTTCTGATAACTCAGACGTTTTCATCAAAAAAATTACACGATTTTTCTTGGTCCGCCCTGGTTTTTGGGATGCCATCGGACCCAGGACCATTGGGGTTCCCATGCCCCCTTTTCCAGCTAGACCGGGAGGTCTTCTCCCTTCAAACTTTTTCAATCGTTGATGGAGAAAGTCTACGACTTTTTGCACGCGTGGCGCCTGCTCCCCCGTCACAACCAACAATATTACGTGGGTAGTCGGGGGGTATCCTAAGAGGTCACGCAACTCCAGTTCCTGGTCATAAAACATTCGGGGACACTGGTGCCCAATGGCTGTGAGTACATGATGATCAGGAATTCGCGTTTGGAGAATCACTTCCCCGGGCTCTTGCCCATTACGGGCCAATCTGAAAGCCCTCGACAACATCTGAAACGTTCGTTCGGCTGATCGGAATTCAGGAATATGGAGCCCAAGATCAGCCTGAGGAAACCCAATGACCGGAGCCGTAGGTGGATCTGATTGATGGACTAAAAATTCCGTCCCAATCATTACCCCAATGTCTTTGTGCCGGAATTGGCGTAACATCGTATCAGCCGCTTCGGGGGTTTTCACATTCTCCCGATCGAACCGAGCCACCGTGACCGCCGGAAAAAGACGGCTCACCTCTTCTTCCAGTCGCTGAGTTCCCGTGCCGGAGAATCGAAACACCCTGCCTTGACACGTGGGACAAGTTTCAGGGGTTGGTTGAATTCCCTCACAGTAGGTGCACACCAGACGGGAAGGTTGCTGATAGAGTTTCAATGGAACTCCACAGTTGGGACAGCTCGGAGCCTTTCCACAATCCCGGCACACCAGGGCACCGGAAAACCCTTTACGATTGAGAAGTAAAATTACTTGATCCCCCTCTTCCAATGACCGCATGATTCTGGCGATTAAGGCCGGCGACAGGATGGTCTCATACGGTAAGGTTCGTAAATCGACAGTACTCACATGAAGAATCCGCTGTGACGGGTGTTCCAATGCCTGACGAATCTGCTCTGTAAAACGTCCATAGAGTTCCAAGGAAGGCGATGTCGAACCATATACTACGAGAGCCTGGTCACATTCTCCCCGCATTCGCGCGACTTCCCGAGCGTGAAAATACGGAAGGTGTTCATCTTTGTAGGACGGATCCTCCTCCTGATTGATCCAAACGAGCCCCAAATTGGGAACCGGCAGAAATAGTGCTGATCGAGTTCCCACCACGACTTGCACGTCGCCCTTTCGAATTCGTTCCCATCGAGCAGCACGAACCATTGTCGAAAGATGGCCATGATAGACCTCAACCTGAATATTGCCGAGAAGTCGCACCTTTTTACCAAGGATTTCTGCTTGCTGCACTTCTGGAGCAAGGATGACGACGCGGCGGCCTTTTTCTAGAATGGTCTCAATCATCTTGAATAACAGATCCATTTGAACCGATTCCGGTCCCACAACAGGCAACTCCTGAAAACCGCCGGCTTGGACTGCAGTGAAAAAAAGTTTCCATGTCTCGTTGCCTCTAAAGTTGAAAGCCGCTCGTTGAACAGACTCCGGGAGTTCTCTTGATTCTTCTGGAGAATCAAATAACCCTCGGGGAACTGAATGCACCGAATTTCGTCCAACTCTGATTCCACGGACCGGACTTTGATCCTTGGATCCTGTAGGAAGGGTCGTCTGCTCAATAATCCATCCCTTCTTCTTCGCACGAGTCAAAATATCTGAAACATTGTTCATCGTTCGCATAAGAGAGGACCGGAGCAATCCCCTGGGTGCCTGTTCTAACTTGCGAAGCACCAACTGCACGTCAGATGCCAGCGAGCGGTCCGATAAGGCCTGGCGACCGTCGTCCGTTAAGGATATTCGCCTAATTACGGGTATCGAATGTGGAGGAACAATCAATCGCAAGCATGCGGAGAAAGGAGCCAGATAATAATCTGAAATTTTTTCAACCAGTCGAAGCAGGTTGTGGTCCAAAGGACGGTTCCCGGCATCGGCCTCCAACGAAAGAATGGCACGCAAGGGTTTTTGACGGAACTGGTTTTGCAGGGAAGCAGAGTTTTGCATTTCAAAGAGCGTCACGACCACTCCAGAGACGACAGTAGAGCCTAAAGGCACCACCACGGGACTTCCTATATGCAACAGGGGAAGTAGATGGGGAGGGACCTGATAGGTAAAGATCTGGAACCGCCTGGCTGGCAGGACAACGTCAGCAAGCATGAGTGATTAGGATTTTCATGAGCACACAATTCTACCAGCGAGTGGTTCTGCCTACAACGCTATTCAACCTCAGCCCTCAGATCAACACATATATTGGGAGCCACGAGCAAGTAAGCACTGAGTCTATAAAAATTCCCCCCCTTGCCTGCCCATCCTCATAGTCAATGCGTAGCATGCGAGTTAGAAGAAAAACAGGCTGCCCTGTTCCATCACTGAAGTTCCAAACATTCCTGTTTGTTTCGGCACCTTGACGATTTCGATAAAAACAGGAAGGATAGAAACGACCGGTTGAAATCCTATCCAGCCGGTTAGGCAAGAATCGGTCGGCTCACAGTCTTTTACCCGTAAAAAACACATCTAGAGAGATCAACTCCGATTCCACATAATCGGAGGAGGAGAATAGGAAAATGGGAGGCTTGGAAATACTTGGAGTCTTGGCTCTGTTGATTGGAATCATTGGCATCGTTGTTCTACTAAAAAGTCGAAAAAAATCCCAATAAAGACCCGACAATTCCCTCTGTGAACACGATGGCCTATAGTAGTTTTGAAGGACCACCCCAAGGCATCAACATGCTCTGAGAAGACGAACATACAAACACCTTCATTGGGCGCTTATTGCAGGCACCAACCCATAGGATCAAGACTCTGGGATTTTTTTGAGACGGCGGTCCAAAGCAAAACGAGTAATGCCAAGATATTTAGCAGCGAGACTTTTATTATAATCGGATAACCGCATGACTTCTTCAATCAAATCGCTTTCAATGCCCGCAAGGGATTGCTCTCCGAGAACCATTTCCATGCGCACCACCTTTTGATCCCCTCGAGTGACCGCATTTACTGAGGAACGAGCCTCTTCATGTACTTCACGAGGCAGATCTCCTTCCGTCAAGCTTTTCCCACGACAAAAAATAGCCGCACGCTCCATAATATTTTCCAGTTCACGAATATTTCCCGGATATGGATAGCGCTCCAACAGCCGTTGGGCCTCCGGCTCAATAGCCGCAACCTCTTTGCCAAGGTCGCTGCTTTGTCGAATCAACGTCGCAAGAGCCAAAGGGATAATATCCTCTGTTCGATTCCGTAATGGTGGGAGATTCAATGACACCACATTCAGCCGAAAAAACAAGTCCTCCCGGAATCTGCCTTGCGCCACATCTTTGCGCAGATCACGATTGGTGGCCGCAATCAGACGAAAATCCACATCAATATCCTCTTGCCCACCCAACCGTTTAAACGAACGCTCCTGCAACACTCGAAGCAATTTCGCCTGCATGGAAGGATTGAGGTCTCCAATCTCATCTAAAAAGAGCGTCCCGCCCTCTGCCTGTTCACAAAGACCGGGTTTGCGCTGGTTTGCTCCCGTGAAAGCCCCGCGCTCATAGCCGAATAATTCACTTTCAAATAATTCCTGAGGAATGGCGGTACAATTCACCCCCACAAACGGACCTTTGTCCCTAGGGCCGTTATGATGAAGTACTCGAGCGACAAATTCTTTCCCTGTTCCCGTTTCTCCAAACAGGAGAACTGTCGTTTTCAAATTTTTTGCCATTTCCTGAATTTGCCCTACCAACTCTTTCATACTGGGACTATTGGCAATCAAACTGTTGAAGGCATATCGACCTGGCCTATCCTGCGTTTCAAAATCGATACGGCGCCGAAGGGTTAGATAGTCAAGCGCGCGATCGATCACAGGTTCCACAGTGGAGAAATCGACGCTTTTAATCAGAAAATCATAGGCCCCGAGTTTAATGGCTTCCACCGCATCTTCCACCGTGCCATAGGCGGTGAGGAGAATGACCAGGGACTGTTGAGATTTCGCACGAATATGCTTAAGAGTTTCCAGTCCGCTTAACCCGGCCATTTTCAAATCTAACAGGATGAGGTCTGGCACATCGTGATCAAGAGCTTCCAATAAGGCCTCCCCTGAAGCAAAGCTTCGAACATGATGGTGTCGTTTTGCAATTCGTCGGCTGATGGCTTGGCGAACCACATCATCATCATCCGTAATAAAAATGTTCGCGCGCATGGGTTACACCGTTGGAAGTTGGGGTTGGCAAACGCAAGGCAGCCACCATGTCATGGTGGTCCCAATACCTGACTGACTTTCCGCATGAATCTCTCCACCATGGGCTTCAATAATATTTCGACAAATAGGCAATCCCAGTCCTGTGCCACGATGTTTGCCTGTGGTAAAAAACGGTTCAAAAATCCGAGGGAGAGCACTTGGACTGATTCCCTTTCCATTATCTTTGACTTTAATACGCAGTCCCGGTATTCGTTCAATAGTTTCCTCCTCAACAGACAGACGCAGACACCCTCCCTCCGACATCGCCTCAACGGCATTTTGAATCACATTTAGCAACACTTGCTTCAGTTGATCCCGATCGGCTTGGATGGAATTGAGATTGGCAGGCGGATGAAATTCGATCTGAATGGCCTTTTGTTTTATGGGTTCATTGAGGACCTGCAAAGACTCCAGTACCAGATCTTGCAATTGAAAGGTCACCGGAAGCAAGTCTCGTGGTCGCGCAAAGTCTACAATTTGGTTCACAATGCGATCCAGTCGCCGGGTTTCCTTGAGAATGGTCACAAGGTCCTCATGGCGGGAATCCCCATCAGGAAAATCTTCCATCAACAACGTCGTGGTTGACCCAATGCCCACAAGTGGATTTCGAATCTCATGCGCAATACCTGCGGCCATTTGCCCCAATGTGGCCAATCGGTCAGATCGGTTCAATTGTGCACGCATATGCTCTAAAGCCGTGATATCCACATTAAATCCCTGGTACACCATGGTCTGCCCACCGTGGTCTTGAATGGGAACCGCGCGACATAAGACCTTCCGAACGGCTCCGTCAGGATGTAGAAAGCGAAGGACCCGCTCAAAGGGCTCACTCTGGTGGCAGGCATCTTGAAATGTTTCGCGCACCCCCTCTCGATCATCCGGATGAATCGCTTCCCACATATGTTCAGGATCTAATACCTCATCGGGATTCCTCCCCGCCAGAACCCAATTCTGCCGGTTGCTAAAAATCAGATGATCTTTTTTTGCCGTGAATATTCCTATGGGCGCATAATCCACAATCCCTCGATATTTGGCCTCGGAAGAGGTTAAGTCCTGATTCAGCGTCCGGAGTTCCTGTTCGGATTGTTCAATACGCCGGATATGATTCCGGATTTGAGTGCCCATTGTCTGCATGACCTTGGTCAATTCCCCAATTTCATCGTCACGCTGAAAAACGGGAATATTCGGAATGTTTCCCCCGGAAACATTTTCCACAGCCTTGACCAAGGTCGTTAATGGTCCTGTAATGGACCGCGCAATGAGATGAAGAGGCACCAGCAACAAAATCAACGCCAAGGACCCTCCCCACACGACCACCCCCATCAGAGCCGCCCGGTCTGCGGCGCTACTCCCAAGGGCGTGTTGCAATTGCGTGACTTCTCGCCGATCAAACCGAGCCATTTCTTCACGAATGGCAAGCATGAGAATACGCCCTTTTTCACTTTCGACATAGTCCGTGGCCTCCTGCGGAAAACCCGCTTTGACCCGTTCAATCAGCCGATCTTTGTCATTCATTAATTGTTCAACCATTCCTTGAACAGTTTCAATTACCTGTCGCTGATCCTCAACAGACCTGACCATCTGTCTCAATGAATTCCCGAGTAACAGCACTCGTTGCCTGGCTGCTAAATAGGGCTGTAAAAATGGCGCTTTTTGGGTCAAAATAAACCCTCGAAACCCGGTTTCGAGATCCACCACTAATCGCATATATTCAGCCGACGCGCTTTGCACCAGATACACATCATTCAGGCGATCTTCATCCAGAGAAAAAGTCTGGACGCTTCGATAGGTCACCAGGCTCAAAATCAAAACGGCTAACACCGGGACCCCGGAGACCAAAAGAAGCTTTCTGGCAATCGGAAGATTTAAAAATAATTTATTGAGAGACATACCGAATTCACCGAAACTCTTCCCTTCAAACCTTTGCCTGACACCTGATATAACCTCCCAACCCTCACCCCACTATACCCCAAAAACCGGTCTAATCTCATTATGTGAGGTGCCCAAACCAGGATCATTTCTCCACTCAGATTCTATTTCTTGAACAGGTTAACCGGATTATCCCACCCCAGCTAACGGAGAAAGATTCCATGGTCAGATTAAGACAGTTTGTGATCATAGGCGGAAATAAATGGCCGGCAAAGCCGTATAGTGAAGATCGGGAAGCCTGCACACATGGGGGAGAGGTAAGAGATAAACGCACCCAAAACTTACTTGTAAAAGGTTGAACCAACCATCGATGCGGGAATCTCTTGAGCTGGATGGGGTTCTGCAACAGCCGCCACATGATGCGTCAAGATTCCTTGTGCATAGTAGGTTTCCGTTACTGGTTGCAACAACACATACACAGCCAGAAGTCCCCCGAGCGTCATGGTGACCGTATAGGGAAGTGCCATCCACACCATCCGGCCATACGAAAGCCGAATAAGTGGGGCAAGACCGGACGTCAACAGAAAAAGAAAAGCCGCTTGCCCATTTGGAGTGGCCACACTAGGAATATTGGTCCCCGTGTTAATAGCGACCGCCAAAAGATCAAATTGATCGCGGGAAATCACTCCCTGCTGAAATGCCCGCAGCACCTGTTCTATATAGATCGTGGCGACGAAGACGTTATCGCTAATAGCGGAAAGAAGGCCATTGGCAATAAAAAACATGCCGATTTGATGTCCACCTTCCATGGACAGAACATAATGGATAATGCCTCCGAAAAGGTGTTGCTCCTGGATCACCGCCACAACTGAAAAAAACACTACCAGGAGGGCCGTAAACGGGAGAGCCTCTTTAAATGCCTCCCCCAACCGATGCTCCTCGATAATGCCATTGAAGGCGGTCACTCCGACGATGACCGATAATCCAATAATGCCAACTTCCGCCAAATGAAACGCCAGGGCGGCAATTAACCAGATCATAGCCAGACCCTGAACGATCAAACGGGCCTTAAACCGATCATCCATCTTACGTGAGGTCTCCTGGTCAAACCGCCAAAGAATATCCCTGACCACGGGAGGAAGACTGAATCCATACCCAAACCATCGGAATCGTTCAACCAGGACACAGGTCAAGAATCCCACAATCAGCACCGGGATGGTCACAGGAGACATGCGAATAAAAAATTCAATAAAATTCCACCCCGCCTTCTCTCCGATCAACAGATTTTGGGGTTCTCCGACTAAGGTGCAGACACCTCCCAGCGCAGTTCCAACCGCTCCATGCATTAGAAGATTCCGTAAAAACCTTCGAAACTCCTCCAAATTCGAGCGATGAAGAGTGCCAACCCCATGATCCAGGGTATGGTCATAATCATCCTGAACACCTTTACCTGAGGCCACCCGATGATACACTTTGAAAAATCCCACGCCCACGGCAATGATGACTGCCGTCACCGTGAGGGCATCCAGAAATGCTGACAAAAACGCTCCCAGCCCCGCAAATAACAAAGCCAGGGTAGTCTTCGATCTGACCTCGAGAAGGACTTTCGCAAAAACAAACAGCAATAAATCCTTCATGAAGTAAATCCCGGCCACCATGAAAATCAGCAGAAGAATGACCTGAAAATTATTCAATGCTTCGTGGTAGACGGTTGCTGGTTTGGCCAGCCCGATCAGCACCGCTTCAAGGGCCAACAAACCACCTGGTTGAAGAGGATAACTTTTCAACGCCATAGACAAGGTGAAAATAAATTCAAGAACGAGGCACCAGCCCGTGAAAAATGGACCGGCGGCATACAATAAACAGGGATTAACTATGAGGAAAGCGAGAATCGTTCCTTTATACCACCTCGGAGCATGGTCGAGAAAATTTTGTTCAAATGCACGAATAAACGGTAACACCGTAATACAAAATCTCCAGAAAAATCATTCACAAGCGAGTGGTGTAAACCACCGTGCTCTAATTTACCGTTAAAACCGGTTCTTTATGGGCTTGTAACCTCACCTCCACAGCCTTCTTTTCCACGATCTGCATAGCGGTATCCAAAGCCTCATTAAAATGTGTGCAGATATAGTCTTCATTCAGTCTGGAAAGCTCATTTAAATCGGCAAGAACCTGTCGGGTTCGAGGGGACATGCCGGCGGTTAACACCGCCACCCCGCGACTGTTGGCAGCTTCTATTAAATCGCCTAACGCGTAAGCACCCGACAAATCTAATTCATCCAACCATTTGCAACGAATGATGAGCACATCTTTGCTATCAAGATGTTCCACTGTCTCGTTCAACCAATCGATCGCACCGAAAAATAACGGACCGTGAGGACGGACGATGATAATCCTGTCACGAACAATATGCTCAAAACGACCGCTCAACTCTCCCATATTGGCCCCATTCAGGCTGATTTTTCTGGCATAATCCCTGGCGAAGGAAAAAATGAGGTCTTCTTCTTCCTGTTTCACATCTTCATCCCGTTGACTGAGATCCGCTTTATAGCGATCAGACTGGTCTTTTACAAAACGGAAAAACGCCACTGCGAGTCCCATCGCCATGGCAGACAGGAGATTCCAAAACACAGTCATGAAAACCACCAGCCCAAATACCATCAAATCAGAGGTCGGCAGTCTTCGAACCACAGGCAGGACTCGCATATCCAGAATGTCATAGCCGGCCTTGAGGAGAATCCCGGCCAAGGCGGAAAGAGGAATGGACGCCGCCAATGAACCCAGTCCGAAAATGAACGATAGAAGGACAAGCCCCATGGTAATGGACGACAAACGGGTACGAGCCCCACTCTGGATATTCACCACACATGGCATGGTATTCGTGGCCCCCCCCAGCCCTCCGACCAATCCTGAAAAGAGATTGGCTGATCCTTGGGCAACCAATTCACGGTCACTATTATGATGTGTGCCGGTCATATTATCGACAATGAGACAAGTCAGGAGACTATCAAATATACATAACCCCGCCAGAGCTGCAGCCGGGACAAAGGCCTTTTCCAAGATATCGAGGTTGGGAAGGTATAGCTCAGGTAAGCCCGTGGGAATATTTCCAATCTTCGGGATGTCTAGCCCGAGGACAACCGTGGTTACAGTACCGGCCAATAAGCCGATCAATGGACCTGGAAGCCAGGTCACAGGAGAAATTTTTGGCCAAACAATGACAATGAGTAAGGTCAATAAGCCGACTCCCAATGCCACCGGAGAGGCATGGGCCAAACTGGAGGGCAATTCCGTAATGGCGGAGGTAATACTTTTGACGCCGGGAAGTCCCAAAAACGGGTTGAGTTGCAGCAACATGTACAACACACCCAAACCCGTCATAAATCCGGAGATGACTGAATAGGGTGTGAACTTGATAAATTGCCCGAGCTTCAACAGCCCCAACGCAATCAAAATAAAACCAGCTAAGGCGATGGTCGTGAATACGAAAACCAGATCGGGGCTCCCATCGGCCAATTTATTGGTCTGAGTCATGGAAAGGATTTGAATGGTCATGGGTCCCGTCGGCCCACCAACCGACCACGCTGACCCGCTTAAGGGGCCCGCAATAAGACCGGCCGCCACTGCCGACCACATGCCCGCAATTGCTCCGAGCCCGGAAGCCACACCGAAGGCCAAGGCCATGGGAAGCACCACCATCGCCACAGTGATCCCCGCCAGCACATCCCCTCGCACATTGCTGGCAATCCCTTTGAAATTATCTTTAAAATTGAAATCTTTAAGATATAGACGAATACCCGCTGTCAGGTGCTCCATTTCTAATTTCCTCCGACCCACCGTCCAACTCGTCACCGTTTAGACAAGAAGGCAGAAATATGCCCTTCAAATATACAATAAGCTTCATCCGCAACATACATACCAATAATCAAGCAGATAGGGTCCAAAAAAATTTCTTTTATTTTTCTTTTTAATTTTCATAATATCTGTCCCGAGATCCCATCCCAGTTATAAACAGTTTTTTCTCGCTAAGATCTTATGTGCGAATTCGTACGGTGTGAACTGTGCGAAAGTGACCCTGATATGCCACGCACAAGAAAAGAGGACAACTCCCTTAAAGGAAAGATGAAGGCGCGGGCAAGTGAAAATTTATCCGGACTAATTGAGGAATTAGAATGTCAATGTCGCCATAGTATAGACATAGTTGACATCGGCCGTCCCAGGGCTTTGTGGCACACGATCAAAATAGGAGCCTTTGAAAAAACGCGTATATCCCACCTCAAATGTTGTATGTCGGAAATAACCTGCCTGAGGGGCCCACGTTATTGAGCTATCCAACATATTGCCAAGGAAAGTGCCCGCGCGACCGGTCGGGTCCTGCAGACCGCTACCCACAAAAGGGCCGCGGCCATCTGCTAGCCAGAAGGCGCGATAAGATACCATCAACCTGACCGTGGAGATCGGCTGCAGAGTCGAGCGAAACCCAATAGGTGAAAAAATATTGGATGGAAAGATGATGCCCAAAATTCCGGTTGGTCCATATTCTGCGCGACGTTTTGCGAACAAGAAATCAAAATTCTTTTTCGGGTTCCTGTCTCCGGACGCATAGTCGAACAAATAAACAAATCGTAAGGGCCATTTGGTCGCAAAACTATAGCCCACCTCTCCGTGATGTCGATGTGCAAAGTGATTCGTATGATCGACCTCTCCAGTCTGGTAAATCGATTCTATCTCATAATCAAATTGTTCTTTTGCAGGCTTGGACAATACTCGAAATCCCATGGTGGAAAGATTACGTTTTTGGAGATTCGTTCCCTCATTTAACTGAAAGAAATATGACTCCCCATTAGCCCAGGGGACATGGCGGCTGGAAATCGACGCACCGGAAAAGTAGCTAATGGGGCTAGTCCAATCCGGGCTAACCGTATGACGTTGGACCGGTTGCGTGACAAAGGCCCGGAGACTCCAATCAGAGAGTTTATCCCCCCCAAGGATCAATTGCACACCATCAAATGATGGCGTAAAGCTTCCAAAACGATGGCCTGCGATGAGACGTCCTTCTCCAAAGTCCATGACTAAACGGCCGACTTCCAACCTGCCGGAGGTCCCTGTTCCCAAAAAATTCTGCGACACCAGATCAAGATGGAGTTGAAAAATATCCAGATGATCGACAAAATTGGGATTGTGATCCTGTCCCCGATCAGCTACCGGGGCCCGAAAATCTGCAAGTTCCAGTGTGAATCGGATGGGATCCCAGATATCCTTAATTCCCAACAAAATCCTCGTCCGCTGTGCAACCATCTGATCACTTCCTGCTGTGCCTTTGGTAAAACTTTGATTAAACGTTTCATAGCGGGTTCGATGTTCAATTCCCAAATCCAGCCATTCCGGTGTCAGAGTAGAAAGAGTATTAGGCTGTTGCAAAACAATTTTCAGGCGATCAAAATCACTCGGGAATTCTTTGATATGAGTTCCATTTACAGCCCCATGGACGGGTTTTTCCACTGACAGACCTCCAAGAGCGAAAAGGAGGCCTATACAAAAGACTCCAACTTTTTTCATCGAATCTCCATACAAGACAGAAGCTGGCTATAATAATTTTCATTTTCAAAATTTTCCTATTCATCTTTTGCCACGCAAAACTAGTACCAATTTCCAGACATCGAGGAATCTGACCACGGTATTGGAGAGGCACAATAAAGATGCGTCCCTGCTCTTTCCAATTGCCATAACCGTCATGCTAAGGGTGATGCAGAGGATTTCAATTGATTTTTATATTTGCCGCCTGTCCTTATCAGAATTTCCCCTGGCTGCTGCCTTCAGCCACAGTGGCCATAACCTGCAAAGAAATGGTGCCATTTCACACATGATCTCCTGTGCATCATCGCACCCCAGCTGATTTTTCCGCTCACTATCAACCAATCCTTTGAATGAGATAGCAGTGCAGAAAATCGAACGATACTATTGGCCGAGCTTAATGGATTGAGCCTGATCAAATACGAGGGAAATATCATGGGCATAGCCTTTGCTTGGTTTGTAAAACATGATGAGGCCCTGCCTCTTCCTGGTGAATGGTTCATTGGAGTGGAGATCCTCCGAAAGTCAGTCCTGACAATCCAATACCCCTTGGATACGGGACAATGACGGGAGGCTCTCTTTCCAATGAATACAAAAGCAAAACACTCATACCGTAAAAAAGATCACCTGTCCTCAGAACTCCTCTCCTCTGCGGTTGATATCGATGACCAAAGATGGGAAAGTACAGTAAGCTGCGGCTGTACAGCTTATTTACTGATCTCCTAAACAAGGACGGCTATGCGTGCAACAATTTATGTAACCGACGATGATCAAAACGTGTGTGCTGCGTTAAGTCGCCGGTTGGTAAAAAAAGGGCACCACGTGAGAAGCTTCCATTCAGGCCCCTCGCTCATTGAGGCGTTGGAACATGAACTGCCCGATTTGCTGTTCCTGGATCTTAAAATGCCGGAAATGGATGGACTCGAAACTTTACGCCAAATTCGACAAAAGATCCCGAAAACCCTGGTTGTGATGCTGACTGCTTATGGGAGCGTGGAAGATGCGGTGGAGGCGATGCGGCTGGGTGCTTATGATTTTTTGATAAAATCCATCGATTTTTCAACGGTTGATCCAGCCTTACATCGAGCCATCACCTTCCTGGAGCTACGGCGCCGAATTGAGTTTTCTGCTTCTGAGAAACAACGTCAGTATTCCTGGGAGCATGTGATCGCCAGGAGTCCAGCCATGACCAGGGTCGTTGAACAACTCAAATTTTTCGACGCTCAGGACACCCCCTTAGTGTTTCTTCAAGGGGAAGTGGGGACGGGGAAAGAATTCTTGGCACGCATTCTTCATTATAATAGCCATAAACAGCTCGGCCCGTTTGTCACCGTCAGTTGCAACGAACAGAGGGGATCACTCCTTGAACCTCAGATATTTGGATATGAACGAGGGGCATTTAGTGGTGCCAGCCAAAGCATGCCGGGAGCATTTGAACATTCCGATGGGGGAACCTTATTTGTTGATGAGATTGAACATCTGCCAATTCCCGTTCAGGGATCCTTGGCCGATGCCATTCGCACCCGTGAATTTTGTCGAATGGGAGGATTTGACCGCCTCCCAACCAACAATCGAATTGTGGTGACCAGTTCGATTCCACTGGACCAACCAGGGTACCAGGAAATATTTCATCCAGAATTACGTTCTCTTCTCGAAAAACAGCAGCTCTTCATTCCTCCCCTTCGGGAACGGAAAGAAGATATTATCCCTTTGGTGATCAAAACCATTCACGCCTATGGTGAAGAGATCGGCCGTCCAAAGCTCGACATTGATTCTTCGGTACCTCCGCTACTGGATACGTACCAATTCCCGGGGAATATTCGAGAATTAGAGGCCATGATTCGCAGGGCGGTGTTGTGCTCGCAAGGACCTGTCCTTACTTCTCTGGACTTTTACTCCCAACATCCTGGCAGCGGAGAAGGTCTCCCTCCAAATACTGGTCGGGTGCTTTTTGAAATCGGCGGCCACAGTCTACAGGATATCCAAGTCATGGTGATTGACGAAGTCTTACGATTTACCAAGCAGGACAGAGAACAGGCGGCTGGCTATCTCCATATTTCTACACAGACACTGGATGAATATATTCAATTACGAAAAAAAATCTCCCATGAGACAGAGCGGTCGTGAGAAAGCAGCGGTAGGGCCTCCGTTCATTCGCCTTTCCCTTTTGGCACATTCTTATTGATTCGGGTAAGAATCCTCAAAACTCCCTATGCTCAAAGGCAGGGCCTCAGGCCTTTGACAGGCAGTTGCCATGGCCCCACCGACTGTTTAAACACTTTCGTCATAACTTTCCTTCCACTATCATCCTCAAAGCTCCCCGCTGAATAGGGCGTAAGGGTTTCTGAACAAAAAGCTGCCTTTCCAGAAGCCGCCGAATTTTCCGCCTGGAGAGATTCTCTTACATGTCCAGTACTGCTATTCATTGCTTCAACTAGGGTCGTTACCTGAACCCACACAATTATAGTTCAAGAAATGTTTAGCACAGTTCACATGGCGCGATCTCGCACCCGCTCCCTTCTGCTGCTTTGCTGAAAAAAGAAAAAAATACCCATAACCCCAAGTAATTCCTTATATTTTTCAGGGAAAAGCAGGACCCATCACCGGCACTCCCTTTCCTTTGACCTATTCGTTATGGGAAACCTATCCACATTCCGAAAACTCATCGAACAGGGAAAATGCACCCATGCCGACTCTATCGGCACTCGTTTCTCCCTCAACAAAAAATCCTCCAGGGTCCTTCGATTTCAAGAAAACCTTGGAACCGCATTTCCCCAGGTGCCTACCCCTCGGATGCCTTCGCGGAATATTCCCAATTCCGGTTACACCCCCTTTGGCATGAATCAGAAAAACTCAATCGCCTGCGTGAGCGTGTGTCGGGACAAGATAACCACCCAATTCATGAAAAGACTCCATAATGCCTGGAATGGAACATTTAAGTTTTCAAGTCTGGCCGGAAGTTGTATCTCGGTGTTACGGGACTTCAAGCCGCCAATCATCATGCTCCCAATACTGATGGCAGAGAAAGATACGTGCATTTTGCCTTTTCCCATACCGCCATCGATGGCCACCCAGGATCCCAAGTCTTCCCACAAGCTTGGGGCGTATTGATTTAAATACTCTAAGACCCTTCTCAAGGAGAAGCCAGCCTGGACCTGAACCCGGAAAACGTGGAGCAGAACCTCTCAGACAGACTGTTTAGAAAATTGGTATTCGGAGAAATTCCCGATTTGGTAACTTTTGACCAAAGCCACCCAACATATCGTCCGAGAAGATCTTGAACGTATGATCCAACTAACCGTCAATCCCAGCAAAACCGACTATGCGGTATTAACTAGTGTGCAAATTCACAGGCCATCCCATACAGACTGGATTTGGATGGAGACTTCTTAAGTTTTCGTTGATGGGAAAAGAAACCCATTATTTTAAAAATTTATCATGATTCGGCCAATACTTGGGCGATTTCATCAAAACCTTAGCCTGACGCGTTTCAAAAGGTGAATCTAGCCATATAGCCCAATAAGTATTAAGTATTTTTAATAGCCCTGGGGGTACGTAATGGTGAAATTTACAAGCACAGGCAACAAGCTCTAGGACATCCAAGCCTCGATATCTCCCAACTCATCAAAGTTAAATCCGAAAAGGTTGCAAAAAATCCCCAAATGCATTCACTTGTGGAATAAATAAAATAAAGGCAGGGATCCCTCCCCAGCCACGCCGAAAAGGACTCACCTGACTCTGTCTTATTTCTGACTACCCCAAGATATAATGGGCTTTAAGGCCTCGGTAATTTTTCTCTAAGGCCTCACCTTCCTCAAAAAAAGCATTTTACCCCTCTACACAACCTCCTCTGATAGCCGGTGTGCTTTTAGTTCTTATTAGATTATACCCATTACCTTCAATATTAGAGCGATATCGCACGGTCCTTACTTGATAAATCCGCTCGTTTTCACGTTTACGAATGAATGCTCTTTTCTTTTATATATATAAGCAATTGAATTATTTAGTTAATTTATAAATCATCACCATAAAACCATTTGGCATTTTCCTTGCTTTTTAACAATATAAGATCAAGAAATATTAGGAGGATGATCAAAAATGGAAGGCTTTACTCTTATTTTACTTATCACATGGGCGGTACTTTCGAGATTTTAATATGGAACATGTCCCTCTTATCGCAATTTTGACTATCATAGTCATTGCATTGATGAATCGATTGGGTTTGGATTAATTTCGCACCCCTTTCGGTCTTCCTAATTTCAATTGCCCTTCATCTGCTCTTCGCCCATCTCTCTGATTGCTCTACACACAATTTAATGCATTAAAAAGTATGAGGTCTTGTTGATCTCCTGCTATAGTTTTGTATAAATCTCCCTCAAACAAATAGTTAGCTGTGTGCAAGAAGGATCGCGTGTAGGCTCACAAATTGGATAAATATATGAATCGTAAGTTTTTTTTCATACTCCTTTTCTCTATTCTCATTTCCTTGGGAATTGGCGTGGGTATCGGAGGGCGACTTGCACCACAGGAAGGCATCCCTATTCGTATGGTCGCAAACTATTTACATGCCGTTCTTCAAGCAGACCGGACCTTTTACACCCAACATGTCGTGGAACGGATGGAAGACATGCTTATTGTGACCGCAACGGAAAATTGGCGGGAAGAACGGACATTGCCTTTGCCCGCACAATTTTTCAAAGAGGCCTCACGTGGATTACAGGTTGCCGGTAAACCGTTTCGATACCGGTTGATGGGACTTTGGCCATTAAATCCGGAAAATGCTCCTCAAAATGACCAGGAACGAAATGCTTTGGAGCAAGTGGTTAAATTTGGAGAAGTAGTTGAGCAGGAAATTCAGCTAAACAATCAGCCCTATTATCAAGCTATTTTTCCTGATCGAGCGGTGAGCCGAGCCTGCGTCCACTGCCATAATGCCCACAAGGAAAGTCCCAGACGGGACTTTAAATTAAATGATGTCATGGGAGGACTGGAAATTTTAATTCCCATTAACTAATCTTCCCTGTCAAAATTTTCAGCCCATTTTCGGTCTCCTCTTTTTTCCCAATCTTATTCATTGTAATCCTCGTTATCCTTTTGAAAATCTTCTCTTCGCTTCCCACTTGACGAAGAACCGTGTGATAGAGTGAAATCCCCGCCCAGTTAGTCTTCATCTTTTATCCTAGGATATGCCCTATGGGGCTTGTTCACGGGTTACATTTCAACAACCTCCGCGGTGATATCTACGGAGGGATGGTTGCCGCTGTCGTGGCCCTGCCGTTGGCGCTCGCTTTTGGGGTCGCTTCTGGCCTAGGAGCCATTGCCGGTTTATACGGGGCTATATTCGTCGGATTTTTTGCCGCGCTTTTCGGAGGTACCCCCGCTCAGGTTTCCGGTCCCACGGGCCCCATGACTGTGGTGATGGCTGGAATCGTCACAATCTTCACAGGCAATCCTGGGTTGGCCCTGATGGCCGTGATTCTTGGCGGTGTCTTTCAAATCCTGTTGGGACTTTCCAGGGTGGGACAGTACATCGCGTTGGTCCCATATCCGGTGGTCTCCGGCTTCATGAGCGGCATCGGCTGTATCATTCTCATTTTGCAATTGGGCCCCCTGGTTGGCCATGCTGCCAGCCCCGAGGGTGTCGTCACAACACTCAAGGCAATTCCCGGGTTTTATGGGAATCCAGTTTGGGATGCGGCCCTTGCCGGGGTCCTTGTTTTGGCCATTATGTATTTGACTCCGGGTAGGATTGCGAAGGTGGCCCCTCCTTCTTTATTGGCCCTCCTCGTGGTTACCCCACTCGCCTATGCTTTTCTGCCTGATGCCCCTACCATCGGGGAGGTTCCACGGGGATTCCCCACCCCTCTCATGCCAACAATCACTTGGGAAACCTTGCAAATCGTACTGGAATCAGCCGCCATCCTGGCCGTATTGGGAGCGATCGACAGCCTGTTAACCAGCCTGGTCTGCGATAATATGACCCGGACCCAACATGACCCGGACCGCGAGCTTATTGGTCAGGGTATAGGGAACATGGTCGCCGGTGTGTTTGGAGGTCTCCCAGGTGCCGGAGCCACCATGCGGTCGGTAGCCAATATCCGAACCGGAGGACGGACACCGATCTCCGGCGTACTTCACTCCATAATTTTGTTGGCAGTTCTTTTGGGACTTGGCCCTTTGGCGGAGAAAATCCCCTTAGCCGTTCTCGGGGGGATTTTGTTCAAAGTTGGTATTGATATTATTGACTGGCGGTTCTTACGACACATCCTGCAAGCCCCCCGCATCGATGTCGTCATCATGACCGTGGTGTTACTGACCACCGTACTGGTGGATCTCATCACCGCCGTGGCCGTGGGAATGATCTTTGCCAGCCTGTTCTTTGTCAAACGCATGGCGGATTTGGAACTGGCTAATCTCCACATCGTGACCAACCCCACTCCCAGCACCCCTCTTTTACCGGAAGAAGCCACGATTCTGGAACAAGCCAACGGGAAAATTCTCTTGATTCATGTCGATGGCCCCATGAGCTTTGGATCCGCCAAAACCATGGTCCGCCGCCTGGAAACCGTCCCGGGCTTCAATACGTTTTCTAGCGTTGTTTTGGATTTATCCAAAGTCCCGGCCATTGACGGAACAGCGGCGTTGGCGGTGGAAGATATGTTGAATATCATTAAGGCCCACGACCAACATCTTTTCTTCGTGGGCATGCAACCTCATGTTACTAAGGCGTTGGATGGCTTGGGAGTGCTGGTGCAGATTCGGCCTGGGCATCGCTTTGCCAGCCGATTGGAGGCTTTGCAGAAAGCCTCATTGGTAGAAGGAGCCTACCCTAAGGACCCATCAGGACCTTCTGCACCAAACCGGAATCTTCCTGCGACTCCCTGAACAGGCCTGGTTTTTTGACCCTGTATATTGGGCTTTTAAAAATATGCACGAAACAGCTATTCAGACCATCTTTGGATTCTCGCCACTTTGGGTGGCTACATCAATTTTAATATTGACCTATGCCGTCATTATCGCTGAACGGTTTAATCGGGCGATTGTAGCGCTTCTTGGAGCCGCTGCCGTTATTGGAACGGGAGTCCTCACACAGGACCAAGCCATTCAAGGCATTGATTTCAATACCATCGGCCTACTCACCGGCATGATGATCCTGGTCGGAATTACCAAGGAATGCGGCATCTTTCAATTTCTTGCAATCAAAGCCGCAAAGGCGGCCAAGGGTAGCCCGTGGGGCATCCTGGTTATGCTCTCAATTGTCACCGCAGTGCTCTCGGCATTTTTGGATAATGTCACGACGGTGCTATTGGTCGCACCGGTTACCTTGCTCATTGCTGACGAGCTGAAAATCAATCCGTATCCTCTGCTCTTCGCAGAGATTAATGCCTCGAATACAGGCGGTACCGCTACGCTGATCGGTGATCCCCCCAACATTATGATCGGCTCTGCCACCAGTTTGACATTTAATGATTTTGTGATTCACCTGACTCCCGTTGCCATTGTGGCCTTTAGTGCCACACTCATCCCTCTTTGGTTTATGTATGGAAAAACCATGTTCGCATCACCAGAAGCCCGAGCCCGCATTATGGCCTTTAACGAATATGAAGCCATTCGGGATGTTGGTTTATTGAAACACTGTCTGCTGGTCTTTAGCCTGGTCATTCTTGGATTTATTTTAGCCCATTCGATAGGCATGGAACCCGCAACCATTGCTCTGGGTGGCGCCGCCCTGCTCCTGTTGCTCGTCACATTTTCCTTAGACAACGAACAGGCAGGGCATAAAGTCCATACCATGTTCGGACAAGTGGAATGGATTACCATTTTCTTTTTCTGCGGCTTGTTCATTATTGTTACCGGTGTGGAAGATACCGGTCTTTTACAGTCCATTGCCGATTGGACCTTGAGTCTCACCGCAGGGAATTTCACCGTGACAACCCTGGCTATTCTTTGGGTTTCGGCCATTCTTTCGGCTATTGTGGATAACATACCCTTTGTGGCAACCATGATCCCCATGATCAAAAGCATGCTCCCGGTCTTTCAGCAGGCTGGTATTCCAATTGAACAGGCCGAAACCCTCTGGTGGGCATTATCGTTGGGCGCGTGTTTAGGAGGGAACGGGACGCTGGTGGGAGCTTCCGCCAATTTGATTGTGGCGGGGATTGCCGAACGCAATGGTGTACCATTCCGATTTCTGCCATTTTTGAAAGTCGCCTTTCCCCTGATGATCCTACAGGTTTTGATCAGCACCGTTTACATTTGGATGAGGTATTTATGAAGGCTCAGGACATCATGATCCGTCAGACACACACCATCCCACCCCAATGTACGATCGGGGAAGCCCTTCGCAAAATGGCGGATCTGCGCCTCCAAGACTTTCCGGTTGTGGATGAGAAGAAGAGGTTACTGGGAACACTGAATTTCTGGCAGATTCTTGAATGGGCCATGCCTCCCTACATTTCTCAAGGGGATCTTCCCGATGTTCGTTTTGCACCGAACCTTGTACGGTTCCATGAACGCCTCGGAGAACTCAAACCAAAATCCGTCACTCAGGTGATGAATCCCCATCCTCCATGTGCCCGACCGGATGACTCCGTACTGGCCTGCGCGGCTTTGATTATGAAAACTCCGAAAACAGTCTATTTACTGCCCGTGGTGGAAGGAGATCATCAACTGGTGGGAATTATTTCTGCCTGGGACGTTATTAAAGAAATTGCCGGGTAGAAGATCAGGAGGAACATGGCTGCATTATTCTTTTCAGCTCCTGACTCCATCCGATTCACGGACCCGTATTAAATGACTCCGTATATACCTCCACTTGATCGATTACCCACCTGCCCTCAGGATTTTTCAGCAGGACATACAACTCATCCTGCGGCTGATCACCCATCAGCGTGACAATGTGAGCATGGACAATCACATGGGCTTCTTTGCCCACCATTTTTTCATGGGCTATCTTGGCACGCACATATTTCAACTGTAGATCCCGAAGATACGGCCCTCGGAGGGCAATCCATTCTTCTTTGGATACCCCTTCCCTAAAGGCCGTTGTGGTCAGCTCAGCGGCCCGTTCCATATTTCCCGGGTAGACTTCAAACCACTGTTCCACCACCTGGCGAGGTGTGGAAAAGGACAACTCTTGAGACTCCGCCATCCCGCCACCAGCCACGCTCACGGCAATCGCTAGGTAGGTCCCTGCAACCCACAGGACAACCCCTCGCCCTTTGCCTTTTGACTTCATGTTAGAGTCCCCCTTATCTGGCAAATTTTGGATAACTTGTAAAAATCCTTGGCCAAATCAATGTCCTAAAGGGATAGGGTCCAGGGGAAAAAAGGAAATGCTGTTCCAAGCCTGAAAGATCATTTCATTGCCTATCAGAGATCCTTTTGTTGGCATCAAGAGTGCCCCGGAAATTGGTAAAGTACAGAAAGGTTTCAGGGTTTATTCGACATGGCACCATTGACAAACAAATCCGAAATCCAACAGGGGGAAAATGCTCACCCCCCGGAACACCTCACCCGTGTCCTAGCCATCATTTTTACCGGAATTGTGTGTTTCCTCATCTTCGCCATCCTTTGGCCAAATCAACCGTCTTTACTCGACATCGTCATACGATTTCTGGGCATCGCGCTGGGCGGCGCCTGGTTATACCGCTTCCTGACTCGTCATATTCGGCACCGCGCCATGATTCGTCAAGCCCCGTTTCCTACCGAGTGGGAAAAAATTCTGATACAGAACGTCCCATTCTATCAGGCGCTTTCTCTCCACGACCAAAACCGTTTTAAAGAAGAAGTCCATATTTTCCTTCATGAAAAGCGAATTACCGGCATCAATACGCCGGTTGATGACACCGTCCGGGTATTGGTTGCAGCAAGTGCCATCATTCCCATATTTGGATTTCCAGGCTGGGAATGGGAACATATCAGGGAAATCCTGATTTATCCGACCTCCTTCGATGAGAAGTATCAAATGGGATCGACTCAAGAGCATCCGATTTCAGGCATGGTTGGAACAGGCGCAATGAACCGCATAATGATTTTGTCCAAACCGGATTTATTACTCGGTTTCAAACAATATTCACACGGACATAATGTGGGTATTCATGAGTTCACTCATTTATTGGATAAATCGGATGGCACCGTAGACGGGGTCCCTGAGGTTGTCCTACCCGGACGAGCCATTAGACCCTGGCTCAAACTGGTTCAGAGTGAAATGACCAAAATCCGAAAGGGGCATTCGGATATCAATCCCTATGGGCTTACGAACGAGGCTGAATTTTTCGCGGTGGTCTCAGAGTATTTTTTTGAAAAACCTGTGAAAATGAAACAGAAACACCCTGCACTCTATGAAATGTTGAAACAGATCTTTCGCCAGGATCCCCAAGCACAAATTACGGATACCCTCAAGACCATGCTCCGCTCAAACCAGGCTTCTCTGAAACATTCGGCTCCCTGCCCATGTGAAAGCGGAAAACCCTTTGAACAGTGCAGTTCCACCAATGATGCAAAATCCATCTCCGACAAATGACGCCGAATGAGAAAACAGAAATAATGGCAAACCATGGAAGCTCAACAATTTTCTTTGAGCCATTTGGGAGACATCTCGACTTGAGCACCTGAATCAAGATAAAAAACATGCAATTCTGACCAAATACCCAAGCCCCAGAAACAGACAGTCTAAGAAGGCAGGACTATGCAAAATCACCGTAAAAAGATTAACGAGGAGAAATGACCAATGCGAGTACTCCTGGCCACTGATGGATCGGAACAATCCTTCCACGCCACAAAGGCTGTCATGGGCTTAACCTCGGTCAGCACCCTGACCATTCTGCACGTTGTAGATCTCCCGCGGTTAACATTTTCTATGATCGGGCCTGAAATTGCCTTTGACCTCTCGAAAGTCGCAGGGGAAGCACTCCGTAAAGACGGCGAACAGGTGTTAACACGCACCATGGCTCTCCTCCCGGACAAGGGGAAGTCCCTGGAAACCCGATTGGAAGAAGGCTCACCGGCCGAGCTCATTTTATCGGTAGCCCAGGAGGAACATGCTGATCTCATTCTAATGGGCGCTCGTGGAAGAGGGCAGGTGGAGGAACTTTTTCTGGGGAGTGTTTCGCAGCGTGTTCTGACCCACGCAGTATGTCCAGTCCTGATCATCAACGGACCATTAACGGAAATCAAGAAAATTCTAATTGCCATCCAAAGCTCCACTGATATTGAAAAGGTGCACCAGTTTTTAACGAAACACCCCTTCCACCCACAGACAGAGATCACCCTCTTGTCGGTGGTACCGCTTCCACGTTCCCTCTTTCGGGGAGGCGTCTCTGCACCCGAAAACAAAATCGAACAGGCTTTAGAGAGCACCGAAGCCTTCCTTGATCAGGCCGTCAGTCAACTTAAAGGCTGTTATGATTCAGTCAAAGGCTATGTGGGGTTAGGAGCTCCGGCGAATACGATATTGGAGCAGGCCTCAATCACGAAACCAGATCTCCTGGTGATGGGAATGCACCATCCTTCAACGATCACTCGGTTTGTGTTGGGAACCGTGTCCCATACCGTGCTCCACCAGGCAACGCGATCCATTCTCGTGATTGGGTAAACAGGACAGCTCGCGCTCGGCGTTAGCGTTCTTCGGCTTTTACCCCTGCATGATAGGTGGAATACAGAAATACGGGAATGGGTAAATCTCCGAGATGCTTTTCAATTAATGGTTTCACATCCTTCCAATCCAATCCCCCCACTCCGGTGGCAAGCCGTGGTAACGCCACACTACTGAACTTTTCGGATTCAATGGTTTTGCGAAGCGCTTTCAAACAATGATTGATATTTTCAAGCGATGCTTTGCCCGGATTGGCCCCGTGACTCGGTGGAGCCTCCTGTGTCAAAAGATTGATAATCCTTACGTTTCCAGCCCCGGCCCAACTCCATAACTCACCGGACTTCGGATTGGAAACTTGACAATAATGACGAAAATCTTTGTACATTGCAGGCCACCGCTCCCGTAACGCGAGCGCCAATCCATTCGCGAAATTGTCATTGGGGGCTACACCATGAGCAACAGCCGCGGCCTCACTTAATAAAATGTCACCTTCCACTTCATAAATCATGCGCTCCCCTCCTTGTCCGATATCATCATTGCTTTGCCTGGCAAAAAGAAAATAATCATAGCACAAGGCACCCGGGCGATTCATGCCGACCATTCTCGCCTGATCATTTAAGGCCACTCTCACCCCTACCGAAATAGAGAGCAATCGAGATATCAATCCCACTTCAACAGGTCCTTTCAGAAATGAGAAAAGCGGGACACGACTCCGGTTGGCTCAATGGCCAACCACCAAAAGAGATATCCCTGACCGACCGGCTCCGATCGGGCTATCATCGATTCTGGCATGAAGCCTCGCAAGCTTTCCGATGGTCTCGGGGACCGTTCCGCGAACCCTCCAAGGGACCACTGACCAACCTTACACCGACCCAACAACGCAGAACTGAAGAGCTGGCGACGTCATATCGCTCGCATTTCGAAACATCACTTTCTCCCGAAACTGCTCTTCTGAATTATTCATATCTGGACATATTGGATCGTGCCAGACATGCAATTAGTTGGGCTGTTCCCCTCAACCAACGGGTCTGCGATCTCGGAAGTGCCAATTTCGCGTATGCTGCGGCCCTACACACGTTCTTCCACCCCAACCGCCTGGCAGGCGTGGAGGTAGATGGCCATCGTCTGTATTGTAACGGGCGAAGCCGCATCGATTATGCCCGCGGGCACATTCAAGATTTGTCGCAAACCGAGTATGTGGTTGCCGACTTTCGCCAGTACAGCAGACAGGCCGATATTATTACGGCCTGGTATCCATTCGTCACTCCCAAGCCCTTACTGGCCTGCCGATTACCGCTTAGCTTATTCAATCCGAGCGCTGTATTCGCCCAAGTCGCCAATAATCTCGTCATTGGCGGAACCTTTGTCATGATCAATCACAATGTCGCCGAGGCTGAGGTGGCGCGTGGCATCGCGGAGGACGTCGGCCTCATCTGCGCTGGACACTATCTTCACCAAGCTCCCCTCCGGCCGCAACCAACAGACCCGGTATTAACCATCTGGCATCATGGGTAACCAGACAGGAACGGTTACGTGCGTTTTCAGAAGGTCGTTATGGTAAAGGATTTCGGATATTCGGCAGGGAATGAGGGAAAATCCTGGCAAAACTTTTTCCAGATGGCTTGTTCGGAACAGTTCACGTCCCTTTTCAACAAGGCTTGCAGAACCTGCCCCCCTTTTGCATATTATTCATAGCGCAGAGCATCGATGGGATTTAATCGCGCAGCTTTGTTGGCAGGATAAATACCAAAGATCAAACCGACAGCGGCAGAAAAGAGAAACGCGATCATAATGGCCTCAAAGGAAATAATCGTGGGCCATCCGGCCACTAGGGTCGTCGCCTGAGCGCCCAGAATACCGAAGCCCACACCCAGCAATCCGCCCACCATACTGAGCGTCATCGCTTCCGCTAAAAATTGAATCAAAATATGGCGATGCTTGGCCCCAACGGCCATACGAATACCAATCTCTCGCGTGCGTTCTGTGACAGATACCAACAGAATATTCATGATCCCGATCCCCCCGACCAATAACGAAATCGAGGCCACGGAAAACATCATGATTGTCAGAGTTTCCCCTGTCCCCTCCTGAACTTTTCCAATATCCACCTGGGTGCGAATCGTAAAATCATCCGGTTGGTCCGGCTGCAAATGATGACGGTCCCGAAGCACCCGTTGAATATCCTCAACAGCTGCGGGAAGATCTTCGGGGCGCTCTGTCGACGCAAACAATGCCCCGACTGATCCAAGAAATTGGGTGCCGAGGACTCGGCGTTCCGCCGTGGTAAAGGGGATGAAGATAATATCGTCCTGATCGTTGCCGGTCGGAGATTGGCCTTTCGGAGCCAGGACGCCGATGATTCGAAATGGGACGTTCTTTATTCGAATCATCTTTCCGACCGGATCCTCACCGGGAACAAATAGATTGTCGACGACCGTTTGGCCCAAGAGGGCCACGCGGCTTGTGGTCTCCATCTCTCCTTCGGTAAACGGCCCTCCACTGGTGAACGACCAATCACGAATAGTCAGATAGGTCGGAGAAATCCCATTCACAGGAACATTGACATTCTGATTTCCGTAAACAATTTGCATGACATCCCGTTTGGCCCAGCCGGTTTCATGCAACGTGGGAACCTTTTTTTGCAAATCGAGGGCATCATTGACGGTCAGGGTCACTGCACCACCCGAACCACCACGAACGCCTCCCACACTCGTCGCTCCCGGTAATATGAGAATCATATTCGTGCCCATGCTGGCCACTTGCGCCTGTATGGCAAATTTGGCTCCTTCGCCAATACTCACCATGGCGATGACTGAGCCTACACCGATAATAATACCAATCGTGGTGAGACCGGATCGCAAACGATTCCGGTTAAGAAAGCGAAAAGCTGTAAACACCGTCAAGACAAAAAAACTTCCCATCCAGTTCCTTAGGATACCCGCATGCCCATACCAATTGAGGCTTGATCGCTCAGGATACAGCCGTCTCTCATCTGAATCTGGCGTGAAGCATAAGCAGCGATATCAATTTCATGCGTCACCACCAGGATAGTCAACCCATCGGTGTGATTGAGGCCCTGAAATATATCCATGATTTCCTGACTTGATTGCGTATCCAGATTCCCTGTTGGTTCATCCGCCAGGAGAAGGCAAGGGGCTGACACCAGCGCGCGGGCAATGGCCACTCGCTGTTGTTGCCCACCAGACAACTGTGTGGGGTAATGATGTTCCCGATTTGCCAATCCCACGCGCGCCAAAGCCGATTGAGCTCGAGATCGTTGTTCACGAAGAGAAAGCCCCTGATAGAATAGGGGAAGCTGAACATTTTCTAATGCGCTGGTTTTAGGAATCAGGCTGAAATTCTGAAAAACAAATCCGATGGTCCGACTACGAACCTCCGCCAATTCATCGGGTTCAGCATGGGCAATATCCCGTCCATTCAAACAATAACTGCCTGTAGTCGGCACATCCAGGCAACCCAAGATATTCATCAATGTGGATTTACCGGATCCGGACGAGCCCATAATCGCAATGAATTCACCTGCTTGGATAGTCAGATTTATTCCCCGAAGGGCCTCTACATCAATATCACCCAGGCGATAAGTTTTGGAGAGATTGGTACAGGCAATCAGTTGGCTCATCGTCATCTTTGGCGAAGAATATTCTCAGGAAATGGAGTCCCAGATTACCTGACCATTTTCATGGCAACCCTTGGGAAATCCCCCATTACCATTGTCCCCCTCTGCAAGGAGTGGGAAAGGTTCAGCGTCTTGATAATGGCCAGATCAGGGAAAAAGGTACACACAGGTAGCTCCAAAGACCAAGACCGATTGGGGAAAAACATCGGAGCGTTTTCCCTTCCTTAGCTAGAGCCCCTTGTCTCGTGAACTCGTAGACTTTTGTCCTGACCCGAAGCCCGGGGGAAGCTGATTGGCTTTGCGCTCCCCTTTCGGAAGGGCGATCCCGACAATTATTTTGTCCTGCTCCCGAAGCTCACTTTCAACCACTTCCGTCTTGCTGCCATCCGAAATGCCAGGCTGAAGAAGCACCGAAGCCGGATCGCCCGAATCAGTCAACTTCCACACCGTCTTCCAGCCATGGCTTCCCCCCGAGGCATGAGGTCCTTGAGGTAATACCCCGGTCAGTGGTTTCACGACATCCGCTCCGGACTCACCTGTTTTTTGCCCCACAGATGCGGATTGGGAAGGGAAAAACCGGAAGGCCGCATTCGGAATCATTAAGACATCGTCCTTCCGCGCGATCGTAATTGAGACATTGGCCGTCATCCCCGGCTTCAACCGCAAATCACGATTATCCACTTCCACCACCACGTCGTAGGTCACAACATTCTGGACAATAATCGGGGCATTCCGGATTTGTCTTACGACACCTCGAAAGTCCACCTGTGGATAAGTGTCGACAGTAAAGAGCGCCTCCTGGCCTTCCCGGATTCCCCCGATATCGGACTCACTCACATTGGTATCAACCTGCATTTTCGTTAAATCAAGGGCGATCAGAAAAATATTCGGTGTCGTGAATCCTGCCGTCACTGTCTGCCCCACTTCTACATTACGTGCAATCACAATTCCATTTACCGGGGACCGTATCACAGTATATTTTAAATCTAAATCCGCCGTATCTAACAATGCCTGAGCCTGTTTGATCTGTGCCCCGGAGACTTCAAGCTGAGCCTGGGCCGATTCATAGGCAGTGGTCGCGATATCCAGATCGTTTTGTGACACTAACTCGCGTTGAAACAATGTCTGGGTTCGATCGAGTTCCCGCTTCCGTTGGGCCAACTCTGTTCGCGTTTTGCTCCACATCGCTTTAGCATTAACGAGGTTGGCCGCAGCCTGATCCCGTCTGGTCTGAAAGAGAGACGGGTCAATTCGCGCAATAACCTCTCCCGCCTTCACCACAGAGTTGAAATCGGCATGCAGACTAATAATCTTACCGGTCACTTGTGCCCCAACTTGGACCGAAGTTACCGGATTAATTGTTCCGGTCGCACCCACAACTGCCACAATGGGGCCACGCTCAATACTTGCGGTGCGATATTGAATCGGTGCACTCCGAACCCCGGTCAACCAGAATTGACGAGCGGCAATCACCGACACAATCACTACCACACCAATCCACAGCAATTTTTTCATCCATGCTCCATTCCCAGACACATGTATGTTCCGACCTCCGCCCCCCTTTTTATATTGGTAAAGGGCAGCTCCATTTTACCATTTCTTGATAGGGAAAAATCGAAAACGAGGACGGCCAGAAGTGCTAAATGAACCAGGTTTCTCGAACACCCCCAAATCATCAGGCAGAAAAAGGTTCTACGCTAACCGGATCATGGAATTCGGTTGGGGCGAAAGGGAAAAATCAGTAGGCCAGGGAGCTCACTATAGAGAAAATTAGTGGCGGATCCATTTTTAGAAGGCTTTGCCCGACATGCCTTATAAACCTCAACATTCCCTAAGGGTAGCGTCTATCCGCCCCTACCCCTTTGCCCTGTCGCCCTAACTCCCTCCCGCATGGACCATACCCATAATAGGTCGTGTCTATTCCATCTTGACATGGTCGGGTTTTTTTTGGTTCAGCCGAACCGCCGGTCGTCCCAATTTGAAAAGTGTTACGAATCGTGGATTAGCTCTTTTTGCAATGGGAAGCAAAACGCGAACAATTGGTCCAATCAATTTGCTTATCTTGTTGAGAAAAAGGATGGGAACTGGAGAGGAAAAGAGAGCCTTTTGGCTCGGTGACGAGGGGACCCCCCTCACACTCCTCCCTTAAAACCTTTTTCGAATTAGCTAAAGTCGGAAGAACCAGCACAGGCAGAACCGAGAGAGGAAGGTATTTGAATGGGTTCTCAGGCCATGCAAAATCTTTTCGTTATCGATCCAATCAAACCAATTCCTGATGCGAGAAGATGCCGATTGACACAACCGTTAGAATCGGTAGCTAAAAACGGGGACAATTCATGGATGACTTAAAACCTAAAACCTAAGGAAGGAGTAAAATCTTCAAGAATGGTTTCCATCACTTGCGGAATGAAATTAGTCTTTTGATCGAATCAAAATTCCCTTTCGTGCCGTTCCGCCACCTGTTTCAACATTTAAGAATGTAACGCCGGATCGCAACCCTTCTGGCACGACGACTTCCACGCGCTCATCATCCACAAACGAAAATGCCTTGGCCGGGATTGAACCAAAAGTCACACCATGCAAACACTCTTTCTTCTTTCCGAAATACTTTCCCTCTACCACAACACTATCGCCGGTTTTCATTTCGTCCGGTTTTACATGATTAATTTGAGGGCGGACACTGGAATCACAGATTGGATCATTTTTGACTTTTTGCTCATCAAACCCCTTAATCGATTCCGGAATCACAAAACCACCAGACTCTTCCACGGATTGACCAGGTCCTCCTTGCCCCCAGGAACCAGCCACCCCGAGCAGGCAAAAACCTAAAAAAACAATGTGCCCAAATAGGTAGGAAATCCTCACCAACATGAGAAGCCTCACAAGTTAGAGTGTTAGGAAAGGTGTCCTTTTACCCTCATCAATCAAGGCAACAATGCACACATTCATCGATTGCTCTTTTCTTATTAGATTCCCGCGGCCAGCTCATCGTCAATCACAAATCACATCAAAAAAGGTTTCCCTGCCTCAGGAAACTTCGAAAACTCAAATATTATCAATGTCACAATTCTTTGTGCTTTCCAATTCGTTGAACTACCTCAGATTCAAAACTTCCCTTCACATTAGACCAATTATAGCTCATACCACCCGAATATATCTTCGGCATAAACGTATAAATCCCCCTCGTCGATTCATGCGCCGTCCAGAACACGACGGAAAATGTGACCAAGGTGATGAATGAAGTGCTTCTAGACTGACAGAAAGTAGGCTGTCTGATGAGGATGACTAGGTAGGTGAATTTGGACTCCCCAACGGGTCCGGGCCGATTGGATTTCGGCCTTTCAGTCAGCCCCCTGGAATCAAAGAATCAAATTATATTCCGAAATTTCGAGGCTCTCCAGCATTGGTGGGGAGGTCCTCCATACCCGTGACGAGACATTCCGTGCCATTATGATCTATGTCACGACAAAAATATGGTCGTGAAAATTAGCATGTCCTCCTCACCATGGTCGGAACAATTCACCGATGGCCTTGCACAACAAATTTCGGGAAAAACATGACGACCAATTCTCAAATCCCTTAAGGGAAGCGCCCCTCACCCCAATGTCTGAATCAGAGCACGCATCTCCGGCACAAGATCCCCGCCACCGCTGGAACGGCCTGACAAAGCCGCATCAATACCCGCGGCCAGCACAGTCTTGGCCTCCTCATGGCGCTTCAGTCCAGCTAAAGCCCTTCCTAAGGCCAAATGGGAGGCGACATGAATGGGATCTAAAGCGACAGCAACACGCAAGTGTTCCACCGCTTCTTCAAGATGCTTCCCTTCCTTCAGTAGCTTGTCTCCAAGACCATATCGTCCTAAAAACCCATCGGGTTTTTTCGCCACCATTTGGCGAAATACATCAATATCCATGCTATAACCATCCTCCCAAAATATTAGCTGTAGCCCTGAACTATACCATCCCCCTCAAAGGATCAGCCAGCTAGAAGGACACATGCAATGCACACCCTCACCTCTTTGTGAAAAGATGAGAGGTAAAGATCGGCCCCATGAATCATATCCCATGCCCACTAAGACAAATTCACGAACCGGGGAAAAATTACTACCCATTTCTGTCACCTTGATCCATCAAAGCCCTTCTCATAATTCAGGCCTTTCGATCGGTAAATTCCCAAGCAGCCGGAAAAGATGAGAAAGACAGACTCTTTTCCGTAACCTAAGGAGAGCCGGCATTCGTTTTGTGAAGGTATGGACAGTGAAGGAGGGTAATGAAAGTGGGTTAACCTTTTCAGAGTGCCTGCCAGAACCGTTCACGACATCTGCACTTCTATTCGGCTAAAATCCACAGTCAAAAAAACCGACGAGGCATGAGGAACGAACAATAGACACCGCAACGAACATGAAGATGGCAGGTGCCCATAAAAACTTGACTGATATAATTCCCCCCAGAGGCTGAGGTTTCATTACACAGGAAACGCATAAAGTTAATTTAAGGGGAGAATTTTTCTCATTTTGCCCATCCCACTTCACATATTATGAAGATTTCCCTGAAAACCCGTGGATTTCTTTAAGACTTTTCCCACCAGAGAACTCAGCTCAGGAAGATCATGCGGCTTTTTCAGCACTGCCTCGAATCCGGATTCTAACGCCTGCCTTCGAATCTCCTGATTGGGACTCCCTGTTACCAAAACAAATGGGGGGCAATAACCATTACCCACATATTCAAGATTTCTCCGTAACTGAATGCCATTCATCGCAGGCATCTGGAAATCCGTCAGGACGAGGTCATAGTGACTCATTTGAATATGGGTAAATGCCCAGGCCACATCTGAAACCTGACTACACAGATATCCTTCGAGTTCCAAGTATGATTGATAAAGATCCAAAAGTTGACGGTCATCATCAATAAGCAGAATTCTTTTTGTGTTGCCTCCCGCCCCAGCGCTGAGGAACGTTTCCGGCCGATCTCCATCAGACAACATTTCCATTGAGTAGGTTTCAAGCATAATGGCTCTCATCAGGTGAAGAAAATTTTCCCAAGCATCATATGTTTTTCCATCCATGCCCTCCCCGCCCAATTCGGTCAACACATGCAAGAGTGCATAAACGACAGGAGGATAGTGCTTGCTTTTGATACCATATTTTCTATGCCGTTCCCCTAGCTGAAGAAGGGAAGCACGTAATTCTTCAGGGTTTTCTATGTGAAAGATCAATGTGCGGAATCCGCTTAGAAACGCCGCATATTGTTGGGCTAACTGGGCCTGCGGGAAAAAGGTCTGAAACTCCGGGAATTTATCAAACAACACATGATAAAACCGGAAAACGATCTGCTCACCGTGAGAGGCTACGATCTCAAAACTTTCCTGGATTCGTGATATATCAGGAGTGGGAATTCCAGGAGAAATATTCAATTTACCCTTCTTCATAGCTGCCTTTCCGAGGATAAAAATCCCTCGAGGGTTCACAGATTTCTAATAAAAGAGTCGCAAACATTTGTCGGTCAATACCTCCGGAGCGATCGGCTTGATGAGATAGTCCATCGCTCCCTTAATAATGGCAAGCTGCATTTCCGATCGGTGTTCGGAGGGTGACATCACGATCACCGGCGGAAGGGTTGAAGACTGCGCTAATTGTTCCAGCATAAGAAGGCCTCCCATGACCGGCATGCATAAATCGAGAAGTACCCCATTGACCGTGTGATGTTGAAGGGTCTCAACCCCTTCCTTTCCATTGGCAGCAGTAAGAACCTCAAATCCCAGGGCATTCAGACGATCTCTCAGAAACAAGAGGACGTCTGCATCATCGTCGACAATGAGAATGCGCTTTTGACTTTTCATTGGGCGTTAGCCGTCATCAGTTGGAGAGGTCGTCCCATCCTTGACCGTCCATCGGATGGATGGATGAACGAATGTGAACTGCATACCAAACACAATGCCTTTACTGAGAGTCCTTGACATCAGTGATGGAGAGGTGATCGTGTATCGCTCCTTGGCCTATGACCGTGTGATGGGGAAGAACAATAATTTCACCCTTCATGATGGGATGAAGCACGCAATAATAAGGATACCGACCAGGAGGCAGTGAAGGGATCGTGAATTCCTGACCGGGTTGAACGCCACCCGTATCAAATGCGCAAGGCCCACCTTTTCGACAACCATCGTGTGTTACGCTATGCAGTGATGAGGTAGGATTTACAACATGAATAGAGGCTCCATCGGGGACAATGGCCAAAGCCGGTCTATAATAGGGAGCCCAATAGTCCATTGAGACGCTCACATCCGAAAGCTGGGTGGAGGCCGATACAGGACCACAGATTGATAGAAATAAAAGGAAAACTCCTAACACCGGCAGAGTGGGAGAGGCCGTTGCCCAGTTCAAATTTTTCATTTGTTCACCTCCCGATTCCTTACTTCTTTCAACATGTTGTTGTGCATACACTTATGGTAATTTTTAAACCCATAAAGAATCTATTTGATTTGTGACCCGTTCAAATAAAGATTTTATAAAGATTCCTGATGGCGCCATTTCCTGATTCCGGCATAGATCATTACCGTGTTGGGCAGCAAAATTTTCGCCGGAAATGAAGGAGACCGGATTGAGTCACCTGCCATCCCACGGGCAAGTAAACAGGCTTTACATTCAATGCCGATGAGCATGGCACGGACTGCCGATCCGTTTTTGGAAGGATGTGGTGCTGGAAGAAAATCAAGCCAAGGCGGCCTAAAAAATTACAGGAGAGACCACGAGGTGTGGAAAGGGTTTCAGTAACTGGGAAGGCAGCAGACAACGACTAACAAGGAACGCCTCATATGAAAATGGACAATCAGGTGGGGGGGGCATCTTCCACAAAATCGGTGGCAAATCGATAGCCGACTCCAGGATCGGTAAGAATATACTGAGGTCGTGCCGTGTTGTTTTCCAATTTTTTCCTTAAATTTCCAATAAAGACACGTAAATATTGAGCCTGTTCGCTATATCCCGCCCCCCAAATGGCCCGGAGAATGGTTCCATGCGTCAAAACTTTTCCGGAATTCTGAATAAGGAACTTCAAGAGATCATATTCCGTCGGGGTTAACTTCACCGCGTTGTTTCGAATGCGGACATTTCGAGTCTCAAAGTCAACCTGTAAATTTCCAAAGGTGAACACGGGATCAGTCCCGTAAATTGAGGATGTCCGCCGCAGGACTGAGCGAATTCTTGCCGTCAGCTCTTCCATGCTAAACGGCTTGGTGACATAATCATCTGCCCCGCCTTCGAGAGCTTCAATTTTTTTCGCTTCTTCCCCAATTGCGGAAAGGATAATGATTGGAATCTGGTAGATTTCACGGATCTGGCGTGTCAGGTCGATGCCATCCATTCCGGGGAGCAGTAAATCCACAAGGGTCAGGTCCGGAAGGCGGTGGCTCATAATTTGGAGGGCCTCTTCTCCGGTTTCAGCCGTCAGGACTTCATATCCTTTTGCCTCAAGATTAATCTGTAGGGAACGACGTATTTGCCGCTCATCATCAACAGCTAATATTCGAGATCCAAGCGCCATGGGTAAACCGTTTACTCCTCTTCCCGGTCAAAATTTATCATAGGGGGTGCATCAGGGGTCGGCAACGTAAAGCTAATCGTCACGATTCGATTCTGTGATTCGGCCCAAATTCGACCACCATGGGCTTCGACCATACCTTTGCAGATCGCCAACCCGAGACCGGTACCACGAATGAGTCGTGTCCGCGGACCCTTTAACCGGTAGAATCGATTGAAAATACTTAGCAATTCTTCCTGAGGGATTCCTTCTCCCTCGCTGGAGACGCTTACCTCCACCTGATTGGGCGTCGTGCGGCCAACAATGCTGACCAAGGACCCTGGGGGAGAATATTTTATGGCATTATCTAACAGGTTGATCAGGACTTGCTGAATTTCCATCCCATCCACAAAAATAGGTGAAATTTTCTCCCCAAGGCTCACCTGCAGAGATCGGTTTTTCAAAGACATTTCCAACCGTCTGATTGCGCCTTCGACCAAATCTTCCAATAAATGCCATTCACGATGAGGAGCCAGCGTTCCCGCTTCAACCTTTGACATATCCAGAAGATTATCAACCAATCCATTTAAAAAATCGATTTCCTGATTGATACCCTGGAGAAATTCCTGCTGCACCTTGGATGCATCCTGTCTGGAAAGCTCAATCAACCCGGCTATAGAGGCCTTGATGGCCGTAAGTGGAGTCCGTAATTCGTGTGACACCAAAGACAGAAGAGCGGTTTTAAGGGCATCGCTTTGACGAAAGGCCTCAACTTTTGCGGCTTCACTTTTTCGCAAATTTTCCTCTACCTGTTGTCGTTCAAACCCATTCACGAATATTTCTCCGGCCATTTGGAGGAGCCTGATGTCTTCTTCGGACCAAGTCTTTTCATGCCGGACTGAATCAAACCCAAGAAATCCGAACAACTTTCCCCGCATAGCCATGGGGACAATCACCAGCGATTGGATTTGCTGCCTCTGAAATTCCTGCTTTTCGGTATTCGCCTCGCGTGGAAGATTGGCCACACTTGAGATTTGAAAAAAGGGGCCGGAGAGCAGACGTTCTGCAAACCAGGGTATATCCTGCATTCGAAGGCCCTGAAGTCTTGGTAGTTGAGGCTCAATACCCGTCTGACACCATTCATGGGTATTGTTCATGGTCGTCCCGTCATCCTCAAATATAAATACATAACTTCGATCCACTCCTCCAAACGTTCCGATGGCTTCCAGCGCCCGATTAATCTCCGCATCCAAATCCTTTGCTTCAAGACTGATGAATTGGGTTGAAAGATTCGTCATGAGATTTTCAATTTCGATTCGATAGCGTAGAGCCGTTTCTATCCTGGAACGTTCGTGGATTTCATGTTCAAGTTCCTGATTGGCCAGTTTGACCTGTCTCGTTATAAGAATTCCGAAAATGATCACTATGGTACCGATCAAAGATTCCCAAACGATCATGTTCGAGATTTTTTCCTGGGAATTTCTGCTGTATAACTTGACCGCCTTGTTGGCGACTTCAATCAACCTGGCATTTAAAGCCAGAAGCCCGTCTAACTCCAAAGAATTTTCGGGATGATCGGATGATCTTTTCAAAAAGGTATCGACCCGCTGCATAAATTCGGCCATGAGTGTTTGTTGCTCACCTAATGCCTGCCGTATTTCCTGGGATGGAGGGGGAGGAAGGACCGCCGTATCGCCACTTTCCTGATTAATCACAGCCTCTCCACCGACGAGTAAGGCATCCAGATTTTGTTTCAGCATCTTTTGGGTGATCTTGTAATCAGCAGGAATCCCTTGGGAAATCAATAAAATTTCATTCATGAGTCGTTGAGACAACATCCGCTGTTGTCCCGCCAGATCTACCATCACACTGTCGAGCTTTTGATTCTGAATTGTGGTGATCGTATAGAGCAGGATGCCGAACAAGGCTAAGATAAACACGGTGGAGAGAATCAATAACGCTCGCCCGATTGATCCTGTTCCAAGCCATGCACGTTTGGGTGGCTTCACGACTTTCCATCCTTTGATGTCGCCCCTGGTCACTCAATCCATACAATAAAGAAATTATCTGAATTTCTCATCATACCCTAAACTCTTCGATAGTTTTTCAAACACATGGGTTGCGGGTATGTGAGTTGCCAGTGACCTAAGGAGGCCTGCCAAAGAGTTTTCACTCCGATTCGATGTTTTTGATCACTGGATTTATACTGTGCCACGTTAACGAATCATTCGCCTCCCTACCCTCTTCATTTTTCATCTCGGGTCTGTTGAAAAAAGCCGCCAGCGACGTTCTCGCCATTTTTCCGTGCTCACGTACTACACGTACGCTCCGCGCGGAAAAACGACTGCGGCCTTGCTGGACGGACTTTTTTGAACCGACCCGGAGCCTTTGATGAGTAATCTAATCCTGGGCAAATTTGTCTTTAAAAATCTTTATTTATTCAACACTCCCATCTCGCTTAATGCCGGTCAAAGACCTCATACGATTCAAGTTCTTTCTCTATATCGCTGAAATTTCACCGTCCCTTCCCTTCACGGTTGTCTTCTTTCTTGGAGATATTCATGAATACACAATCTCAAATGCACTTAAACAGACAGAAGGTAAGCGACGCTCTCATTGCCCTTGAAGGCTCTGCGTCCCATTCCGGGAAAGCGCCGCTCAGATCTGTTAAGAAAAACCGGTTCTCACCGGGACAATTGATATCCGCTTGCACGCTCCAGAGATCTGAAAAGGGAAAATGCTTGGAATGTCTTCTGCCGGTATACTCCTGGTATTAGTCAGGACCGGAAACGAAATGCTTTAATCGCTTGAATTCCGATGCGCCCCTCGGCAAACACTGCTTCATTGCGGGGTGGCGCATGGAGAGTTTGTCCAGTGTGGTTATTATTCCTGGACATTTGAATGAACAGGGCGATGCATGGTGTCCCATATTCAGAAAAAACCCGACCACGACAACCAGAATTCAGGAGTTTTACCCGTCGTAAAGCCTGCGGGCTAGTGTTTGTGTTTTTTGGGACAGTAAGCCGGGTCAATGAGATTGGGTTCCTTTATGTATCCTTAACAGATGATCCATAATATAAAATGTAATACCTTGACCGTCGGGTGGACGGCCATGACTCATGTATGCTTGAAATCCTTATGGATATGAACCTTCTGTTTTTGCATCGTCGATTCATGGACGGGATCCCGAACGGTCCTTCTGAAAATTCGAGAGCGGTCACCTGCCTTGGAAATCGGGGACACCTTCTTTCAAATCAAAGGCGCACAACCACCCGGCAAGAAAATTTCGAGAAAACCAAGGCATCAGCAGATGAGCCAAAGCATGATCTGATGACCATCTGCACCAACTCCCCTTTCAAATGCCCCAGTTTTTGACAGCCGGAAGCATTCACCCTGCGTTAATTTTCTGGAATGTGTTTTTTCCCGTGGATCCTGCACAACGAAACAATCACACCTTTGGGATGATGGTCCGGAAACCTTCAATTCCCTCCCTCATCTACCTCTTGTGGCTGTTTATTGCGTGGCTTACCAATGGAATTTTTGCACAAGGCTGGTGGATTTTGTTAAGGAAGAACAGAAACCCTTTGATCGAAAGGGCACCGACTGAGACCAGTGGGCTTTCCGGTGATTCAGAGCTTACGAAGGTTGTTGGGTCGCGAAGGCATTGCCCCATGAGTATGCTCACCGACATGCTAATAGGGCTACAAGGCGGCAGCCGGATTACAAATTTTACCAGCACCCTAGATTTCGGTGTCTTGATCAGACCACATGGTAGCGAGAGGAGGACTGTGCGTCATTTTTTTCCAGAATCCTGCGACAGGCTTCCTTGAGAGATTTCAGATGAACCGGTTTGACAAAAAACCCTTGAGCGCCTTCCTGTAACAGTTGCCGGAGGGCTCGTTCGTCCGAAGCGCCAGACATCATCAACACCGGCATTTGATGTCCCAACCATCGTAATTCATCCAGCATGGTCCGCCCATCCATAATGGGCATATCCATATCCAATAAAATGCCATCCACCGTTTGGCGGCTTGCCACAGTCAGGCCTTCCCATCCATTTCTGGCAACAAGGACTTTATATCCCCATTCCTTGAGCGCCTGACTCAACAGGCTGCCCACAGAAGGATCATCATCAACCACCAACAGACATGGACGTCCTTCCGGAGTCTCGGTTTCATCAGAGGACAGACTCCCCGACGCTGTATTGAGTGCCTGAAGGGTTTGCAAACACGAGGGGCAGTAGGTATTCACAAGATCGATCTCAGAGAATTTGAGATGCTCCATCGACAGGAAGGTTGCCAATGTCCGAAATCCTTTTGCACCGGCAGGCTCCACAGATAGATCCGACACGCGTTCACACCATGCGCACGAAGAAACGAATTGAGAGAAAGTCGAAGTTGGAAGACAATGCCGCAACACATTGGCCTTGGAGATGACTCCGACGAGAATCTGATCACCCACTACAGGCATTCTCTGGATTTGCGTCTGAATCATCAAATTCAACACCATATCAAGCGGTTCATCCTCGCGCACATAAACCGGCGGGGTCATAGTATCTTCCACTCTGAGTTCATCCAGCGAATCCAAGCGTGAAACGGCTTCGAACAACCGGAGATCCGACACAATCCCAAGAATTTTTCGGGTGGAATCAACCACAGGCCATCCACAATATTGACCGGAGAGGAATTGCAAGGCCAGATCGTTTTCGAATTTCCCACTTCTAAGTGGCAAGGCTTTTGGGTCCATTAAGTCTTTTGCCAATGGAGGAGGTGAAGGCAGGTGGTTCATGAGAGGTCCTCTCTTTCAAACCGGTTTCAAACAGAAAACCATTGGGTGAAGGGGGTGGGGGATGAACCGATCAATGATGACCGGACTAACTATAAAGAACTATGGAACTACAACTAAATTACAGCAATATACAGGCCAAAAATTGTTGAAAGAGGCCTACATCAAAAAACACCTTATATTTCATATGGTAAACAAAAGACGGGATACCTGCCAATAAAATTCTATAAAGGTTAGACGTATCAAAATAAACAATATCTTTAGGGTAAATCATACAATCTGACGGTGGAAATATTTCACGGACTGAGCGTTAAAATCCCTCACCACCCATCCAGGACAGATCACGGTTTGTGTCCATAGACCTTTTCTTGGCCACCCACATAGCCCTCATGAGTGCCAACTCTCAGAGTTGTGTACCAGTTACATCTCCCCACCTGGAGGGGGAGCAATGGAACATGGACAAGGTTACCGAGACTCTTTTATATCTTGTTGGAGCCAATAGAAAAATAAGAAGCGGCAATTTCCTCAACGCCATACTTTGCAAATACTTGTCTGCAAGTTTGCTGAAGAGATAGGAGATGAAGCGGTTTCAAAACGAGGCCTTGGGCTCCTTCCATCAACAGTTGCCGATGACCTGTCCGTCCAGCTCGTTTGACATCATCAGCACAGGAATTTGATAGCCCAACCATCGCAATTCACGAAGCATGGTCCGTCCGTCCATAATAGGCATATCCATATCTACAAGCATTCCATCCACCGGGCGGCGACCCGCCAGAACCAAGTCTCCCATCCATTCCTTGCCGCAACGACATCGTATCCCCACTCCGCTAGCGCCTCTTTCAACACTCCCGCTGAAGCAGAATCAATACCCACAATCATTAAACATTGGCGATTTTCCTTCGTATTCCATTGAGATTTATACTTCCTTGAAGACACGAACGCGCTTTTATTGAGGGGGGAAGCCACTGTAGGACAAAAGGAAATCCGTTCCATGAGTAGCCTGCCTTTCTAAACGGTTTCGAAATTAAACCCGGCACTTAGTAACCTACTAATAAGGGTAAAATTCTAAAATGGGTACTCTATAAAACCCTGGGTTTTTCAATAATGCTCAATGCAATCTAGACCTTTTGTACGACCTTGAGGGCAGCGCTGTAGATCTAGTCAATTTGAGGGGTCAAATATCCTGGTTAGCAAAAAATATATGTTTGACATTTTCGTGGCTCTTACCCGTACACCCTCACCATAGTCTGATTCAGCTCCAGCTGAAGGATCTCCGGACTACAAAAACTGTCTGCCGGTTTTAGCCTGTTAACAAAATTGAAATTAAGAATGGCAATCTTTAAATTTGGTGGCGTCAGCCTGCTCTTGCTCCCCGATTCGCTGAATCGGATTGGAGTGCGACGATTGTCGGAGGGGATGTGATTGCTCACTGGTCGGGCAAAGGCCATGTGTTCGAAATGGAAAACTACCGGAAATTTTTCCTTAGAGAGGTAAACGGCATGCTTGAAGAGGGGTCTTTTTTGCGAGCATCGCAAGGGCTTTTCAATCGGACACTGATCTGTTGCCAAGTATCGATGAATGTTGATCCGAAGACCGAGGCCCGGGAATCATTTGGTAACGTGCACGATTTCGCTCCAGGACACACACGAAGTCATCCATTCCCGTGGACCTGCAAGAGCCTGGCGGAGACTTGCAATGGAGAATTCACCTGGATGTGAGGGATAGGCCGGTTCAGCGCAATCTCCGGCACCACCCCGTTTCAGTCCCACATGGAGATTGAAGTACCCCAATCAGGAGCCATCCAGGGTGAGGCCGCCTGGCCTGAATTCACCTATCAATGCCCCTGACATACCCACCAAGGCCCCATATTCTCAGAAAACACCAATTCTCCAGTAGGTTAATGATGCTATCTGGTGTCGAAAAAGAGGCCACCCCCAAACTTAAATGCCCGACCGTTGCAGAAGCCCCGCCACCTATTGGCAGAGGTCATCAATAACGCAATCCAAACACTTCGCATGCCGATCTTCTGGCGAGAAATCGCCTGAACCAACATCTGGTTTCCCACAAACTTCATCCTTCTTCTCATCAAATTTCATGATTCTTCAAATTGTAAATTGTGAAAAGTTTCGTTGAGTCGATTCAGGAAATTCTAGATCCACTCTCGAGATTAATGCCATTACGGCCTATGATAGAGTGTGGAGAAGTTTTGTGCATCGAAATTATTGCTCCCGGCAAGCCATCAGGAAGAGAACACCTCGCCCGCCGAGGCACCTTAAGAATCATCATGAAGTCATTGAGGATCCGATGAACAAAAAACCGCAATTTCCTGACGAACAATCCAGTGAAGGGGCTTTCGTGCGGCAAGGGGATGCCTTCCGGGAATGGGTGACTGATGGCGGCAGTTCAGGATTTCCTGCGACGCGTGGGCGGTATCATCTGTATGTCTCCTGGGCATGTCCATGGGCACATCGCACGATTATTGTGCGAAAACTCAAACGGTTGGAAGACGTGATTGGCATGACGGTGGTTGATCCGATTCGGGATGACCGGGGTTGGGCCTTTCGAGACGGACCGGGACATTCGACCGACCCCGTCAACGGGTTTCAGTTTCTGAGCGAGGCTTATCGTGCGACCGATTCGGCCTATCACGGACGCGTGACGGTTCCTGTGTTGTGGGATCGTGAAACCAAACGTATCGTGAGTAATTCCGATGACGACATCCTTCGGATGTTTAATTCGGCCTTTAATCCATTCACAGTCAGTGCGTTTGACCTTTATCCGGTTGATCTCCGGCAGGAGATTGACCAACTGAATAACGATATTTATGAACAGGTCAATGATGGTGTGTACCGCGCAGGGTTTGCGACATCCCAACGAGCTTATGAACACGCAGTCCGGCGCCTGTTTGACATGCTGGATAGACTGGAGTCCCGCTTAACCACACGACGATATCTTTTTGGCAAGAGCCCCATGGAGACAGACTGGCGGTTGTTCGTGACGCTCATCAGATTTGACGCGGTGTACCACGGACATTTCAAATGTAATATCCGGCGCATTGTGGATTATCCCAATTTGTTTGGCTATCTCAAAGATCTCTATCAATACAATGACGTGGCGGACACCGTGAATATGGATCACATCAAACGCCATTACTACATCACCCACGATGACATTAACCCCACGGGTATCGTTCCCCTCGGCCCCGAGCAGGATTTTCGCTCTCCCCATGGCCGGGAACATCTGTAGAATGCCAACCGGCAACCGTGGTAGACAGTGCCTCTCCCGGAATATTTGCTACCCAGGCAGTCCATGCCCCCATTCCTAACGGGACAAATTCCACGGATCCCTCCATTTCTCCAAAAATACCCTCTGAATACCTGAAAAATACATGTGAAGTCGCTAGAATAGGTCCCACCTTTCCATCGTTCGACTTTGGGAGTGTTGAATAATAAAGATGTTCAAGGGCAAATTTGCCCAGAATGAGATGACTCATTAAAGGCTCCGGGTCGGTTCAAAAAAGTCCGTCCAGCAAGGCCGCAGCCGTTTTTACGCGCGGAGCGTACGCGTAGTACGTGAGCAAGGAAAAATGGCGAGAACGCCGCTGGCGGCTTTTTTCAACAGACCCTACAAGGTGAATTCAACTTGTAAGCGCAACTCAACATTCTCAGTTGATTGAAAGAATTTGCAAGACAAGACTTCTGAGAGCGGATTATTGGGACACTTCAACAAGTAGCCGAAGAGGGTCACGATTGGAAAGAAAGGCGCTTATTCGAGTAACATTTGGCCGTCGATATTCCGAATGATTCTGGCGCGACCGGACTGGTCGAGCTGCGCTTCAATCCAGTCCCCCACATGCGCCGGACGATCAATCTGGGTATTTTCATCAAAAGGCAGTCTGGCTTCAATCTGATCGTTTACGTGCACGACATAGGCCGCGCCCTCGATTTTAAACACCTGCCCCTGAACCTTTCTTAGATGCTTATTGGCGGATAACGCCTCCTGTTGAATCTGTTGGTAGCCTTTGGTGCCTTCGACAATGCCACGCCCCATAGCCGCTTGCTGAGCGCCCACGAATTCCTGCTGTCCCACGCATCCCATCAGTCCTATAGTGGCCAATGTTACGCTCATCCAGCTCCGATGACTTGATGCCATTCCCGGCTTTCCTTTCTCCTACTCACTCAGGCACATCACATCATGAACAGTACAAGTATGAATTATCCTATCACACGCGCTCAGAGAATCCAGTAAATAGGGCTCATTTCAGACCGTGTGACGCCGGCAACTCCCCATCCACTCAATCACTTTTCTCTTTCTTACCCACAATCTTTTCCTCCGACTTCCCAAAGAAAATTGACCTTTACATAGAATTCTTTTACCCTTCCCGTGAACATGTTCACAACATGAGTGATCCGCATTCATCGATCCGTCCAGCCATGTCATTCAGAGGCGCGCCCGGCTTCATCAAGCTAATTAA